>JBEKGT010000024.1:0-13090 GCA_050012655.1 Gemmatimonadales bacterium
GGTACGTCCCCTCGCGCGCCAGGATCAGGTGGAGCCGCGCGTTGAGTTCGCCCCCGGAGTCGTCGTCCGACCCGAGGGTGAAGCCATCGGGGTCCCGGACGATGAGGTAGGCGTCGAAGTCCGACGACACCATGTCCACGGTCAGCCGGTCGCCGCGCCGCCCCTGGAGCAGCCACGTCTGGTACGGCGCGCGGACGGTCCGGCGCACGGGGTCGCGCGACGTCAGGGAGTCGCTCGCCGGCCGGCCCACCGTCACCGTCCGGGGCGCCTGGGCTGCGAGGGGCGCGGCCAGGGCGGCAGCGCACAGCGCGCCCACGAGAATGCGACGAGTCATCGGACGGTCCTCAGTCGAGATGGTACGGCACGCTGACGCAGATCTTGCCCTTTCGGAAGAGGAGAGCGCCCTTCACGAGCAGGGCGGTGTTGTTGTGGAGGAGGTGGTGCCACCACTTGGAGGGCACGATCTCCGGCAACACGACGGTGACCAAGGCTCCCCCCTCAGGCTCGAACTCCTCGTCCACCTGGTCGATGTACTGGAGCAGCGGTCCGATCACCGAGCGGTAGGGGGACTCCAGGACCACGAGCGGCACGCCGTTGTCCCACAGGGTCCACTGCTCCTCCATGCGCTCGGCGTCCTCGGGGCGCTCGGCGATGTACACCGCCCGCACGTCGTGCGAGACGCTCAGGGCGTAGGTGAGCGCGTTCGCGACGCCGCGGTGGATGCCCGAGACCGGGACGATCGCCACGTGGCGGCGCGGCGCCACCGCGCTCCACTCCTCCATCGCCAGCGCCCGGCCGAAGGCGTCGTAGTGGTCCTTGAGGAGCAGGAAGAAGAGGATAAGCAGGGGGACGACGAGCACGACGATCCACGCCCCCTGGGCGAACTTCGTCACCGCGAAGATCGCCACGACCAGCGCCGTCACCACGGTCCCGACGCCGCTGATCAGGAGGACCCGCCGCCACCCGCGCTCCCGCATCCGCAGCGACCGGCGCACCATCCCGAGCTGCGAGAGCGTGAAGGAGAGGAACACGCCGATGGCGTAGAGGGGGATCAGCGCGTGCGTGTCGCCGCGGAACAGGACAATCAGCACCGAGGCGAGGAACGCGAGGATCAGGATGCCGTTCGAGAACACCAGCCGGTCGCCGCGGTGCGCGAGCTGCCGCGGCATGAAACGGTCCACCGCCAGCACCGACGAGAGCGAGGGGAAGGCGGCGAACGAGGTGTTGGCCGCCAGGAGGAGCACCGTCGCCGTGAACGCCTGCACCGCGAAGTAGGACACGCCGCGCCCGACGACGCCCCGCCCGATCTGCGAGATGACGGTCTGCCCCACTACCGGAACGATCCCGAGCCGGTGTGCCAGCAAGGTGGTGCCGAGGAACAGGACCGCCAGGATCCCCGCGAGGATGGTCAGCGTGTCTACCGCGCGCTGCGCCCGCGGCTCCTTGAAGGACGTCACCCCGTTGGCGATGGCCTCGACGCCCGTCATCGCGGTACATCCCGACGAGAAGGCGCGCAGGACGAGGAAGGCGCTCAGCGCCGGGACCGTCGCGGCCGCCGCGACCGACGCCGCCGGCGCGGCCGCCGGGAGGGTGCCGGCGACCCAGCGGTAGGCGCCCACGGCCAGGAGCGCGCCCAGCGAGAGGATGAAGCTGTACGTACGGACCGACAGCGCCGCGGCCGACTCCCGGGCGACGGAGTACGACCCGCCACCGTGCGGGTAGGCCGGGATCACCTGACGGTAGGAGGCCACGACAAGGAAGAGGAGCGCGACAATGGCCACCGCCACCGGCGCGGCGTACGCGATCGCCACGGCGCCCGCGGGCGCGAGCACCAGGAGGATCTCCTCGCTCGCGTACGCGACCGAGGACAGCGCGTCGGAGGAGAAGACCGCCAGGCCGGGGAGCCGGCCGATGCGCTCGGTGTGGGCGACGGCCGTGGAGAGCGGCCGCCCCACGAGGAGGCGCTTGAAGTCCCGCCAGGTGGCCAACACGGACTCAGAGTCTCGCTCCACGCCACTGGACACGCAACGGGAGGCGCCCCGCCGCCCCGCCCCGGACAGCCTTGACGCAGCACGGCCCGGCCCCCGCGAACGGGAGCCGGGCCGCGTCCAGCGCCGGGAGGGACCTCCCCGGTCAGTTGCCCCGCGTCATCTCGTTCGCGAGCGCGCCCGCATCGTACACGCGCCGGAGGGCCTCGATGATGGCGCGCGAATCCACCCACACCGAGCGATTGAGCCGCTCCGTGTAGAGGAAGTTCCCCGGCAGGCTCTCGATATTCCCGTCGAAGACGAGGCCGACGACCTCCGCGTCCCGGTTGATGACCGGGCTGCCCGAGTTCCCGCCGATGATGTCGTTCGTCGAGACCGCGTTGAGCGGCGTCGAGAGGTCGAGCCGGTCGCGCGCCGCCAGCCACTTGGGCGTGAGGGCGAACGGCTCGCGGCCGCCCATCCCCGCGGCACGGTCGAACATCCCGTAGAAGGTCGTGTACGGCTGGGCGATGGTGCCGTTGTACGGATACCCCCGCACCTCGCCGTCCTGGATGCGCAGGCTGAAGGTCGCGTCCGGCGAGACGGTGTTGCCGAAGACCGCAAGCAGGGCCCGGGCCACCAGCTCGTTGCTCGACGTCTCTTCGTTGAGGAGTTGCGTCCACCGCGTGGCGATGGGCCGCTCGAGCGGGTCGATCACCCGGACGAGCGCCACGAACGGATCGGTGGAGGCGGCGACGGCGGAGGCGCCGCCCTGCACGAGCGCGCGGCGCTGGTCGCCGGTGAGGATCTGCGAGGACTGCACCATCGCGCGCGCCGCGTCCTCCGGCGTGCGCGTCCCGAGCGCCTGGCGGCGGACCGGGTCGGTGGCGGGGAGTTCCCGCGCCATCGCGGTGAAGTACGCCGTGAGGAGGCGGATCTCCTGGGTGGTGTCGATCGGGGTGTTGCCGTACAGCCGCCCCTCCATCCGCTGCCGCATCGCGTCGCGGAAAGGCATCAGCCGCGCGCTGTCGGGCTTCGCCATCTCCGCCGCGTAACGGACGATCGTGCCGGCGTAATTGAGGAGGCTGGTGCCGAAGGCGCCGAACGCGTAGTAGCGGCGGTGCGCGTCGAGGCCGGCCATCTCACGCCGGATGCGGGCGATGTTGTCCCACGCAGCTCCGTACTGGCGCTTGAGGTCGGCGTTAGCGTTCACGCGGGCGCGGAAATCCGTCTCCCACTGCCGCTTGTGGTCCATCAGCTGCCGGTCGAGGAGGCCCGACTGGTAGCCGGTGATCGCCTTCAGCGAGTTCTCGAGGCCGAAGATCTGGTTGCGGTTGGCCGCGGCGCGCTCGGGGCTGAGGTCGGAGAGCTGGTGGTAGACGGCGATCTGCCGCGTCAGCTGGTCGATGGACGCCGGATACTGCGTGTCACGGGTGTACTCGAGCTGAGCCATGGTGCGGAGCCGACCGGTGGAACCGGGGTTGCCGACCACGAACACGAGGTCGCCGTCGCGCGAGCCGTTCGCGCTCCAGCGGTAGAAGTGGTCCATGTGGGCCGGCTGGCCGTTCACGTACACCCGGAGGAACGACATGTCCACGTCGTAGCGCGGATAGGTGAAGTTGTCCGGATCGCCGCCGAAGAAGGCGGTGCTGGCCTCGACCGCCATCACCAGGCGCACGTCGGTGTAGCGGTGGAACTTGTAGAGCTTGTACTGGCCGCCGGCGTACATCGCGACGACCTGGCAGTTGAGGTCCGTCGCGGTGCCACGGCAGGTCCGCTCGATGCCGCGGATGGCCTCGTTGCGCAGGTCGGCCGCGCGGTCGGCGGGCGCGCCGGCCGGGATGGCTCCCGCCACCTGCTGGGTGACGTCGCTGATCTCGAGGAGCTGGTCCACGTAGTTGCCGGGGCAGGCACGCTCCTCGGCGCGGGTCCTGGCGTAGAACCCGTTGGTGAGGAAGTCCTCGCCCTGGCGCGTCACGGCGTCGACGCAGCCGCGGGCGCAGTGGTGGTTGGTCATCACGAGCCCGTCGGCGGAGACGAACGACGCGGTGCACCCGGGGAGCCGCGCGGCCGAGAGGCGGGCGTGATCCAGCCACTCCTGCGAGGGCCGGAAGTTGTAGCGCCGGGCCCAGTACTCGAGCGGCGGCACGTCGAAGGTCCACATCTTCCCGGTCTCGAGGCCGGGGTATTCGCCTGCGGCGGGCTGCTGCGCGAGGGCGGGTGCTGACGCGAGGAACCCGAGGGCGACGAGCCAGAGCGCGGTGCGCTTCACCAGGATCATAGATTCATCTCCGTTAGGGGCTGCGACTTGCGGCCAGCCGAGTTCAGATAGCGATTTTCATGCCGTGCCGCAAGCAAGGTGCCGCGGCCGGCGAGGGGATCTGGTGGGACTACGGACGCTGCTGGCGGAAGGTTGGCGCGACGCCGCCGCGTGGGCCGCCGAGGACCGCTCGTGGCCGCCGCGCGCCGCGCTCCTCGCGGTGCTCGCGTACTTCGGCTGGCGCCACCTCAGTGACCCGGAGTACGGCAGCATCTTCTCCGGGATCACGCTGGGGGTGCACGAGCTGGGGCACCTGGTCTTCTCGCCACTCGGGCATTGGCTCGGCGTGGCCGGGGGGAGCATCGCCCAGGTCGCCGCGCCCTTGGCGGTGGCCTACGGCTTCCTGCGCCAGAGGGACTACTACGCCATCGCGGTGGCCGTCGCCTGGGAGGGGATGAGCCTCGCGAACCTCGCGACGTACGTGGCCGACGCGCGCGCGCAGGAACTGCCCCTCGTGAGCCCCTTCTCGGGGGACCCGGAGCACGACTGGAACTACCTCCTCTCGAGCGTCGGGATGCTGCGGCAGGACACGATGCTCGCGGGATGCGTACGACTGGCGGCGTTCGCGGCCCTCGCCGGCTCCATCGCCTTCGGCGTGTGGCTGTGCGTCAGGATGCGCCGGAGCCGGACGGCGGCCGCCTAGCCGCGCGCTCCGCCTCCATCCACGCCTTCCACTCCGCCTCGGCGGCGCCGACCGTCACGCGCTGCTGCCATCGCACCAGCGGCATCCGCAGCAGGAGCGGTTCGGCGGCAAGCTTCTCCAGCCACCGCTCGTCGGAGAGCCGCGCGTGCGCCAGCCCGAGGTCCCCGAAGCGCCGCGACGCGCGGTCCACCAGCGCCAGGGCGCCGAAGCGCTGCGCGAAGCGCCGCAGCTCGCCGGGTGATGCAGCCCGTTCGTCCAGGTCCACGAAGTGGGTCTTCACGCGACGCTCGGCGAAGAACCGCAGCGCGGCACGGGTCCCAGCGCTCTTCCGGACCCCGAACACCTGCACCTCCATCGCGCCCCTCCTTCCGACGGGCCAATCTAGCGGCGAGGCGCTACCTTGGACGGTGATGCACGCCATGCTCCTCGACGCCCCCGGGCGGCCGCTGCGGGCCGCCGACCTCCCTCGCCCGCAACCCGGCCCGGAGCAGGTCCTGCTGCGCGTCCGTGCCTGCGGCGTGTGCCGGACCGACCTGCACGTCGCCGACGGCGATCTTCCCGATGCGACGTTCCCCCTCGTCCTCGGCCACGAGATCGTCGGTACCGTCGTCGAGGCGGGCGCGCGCGCCTCGCGCCTCCGGAGCGGTGACCGCGTCGGCGTGCCCTGGCTCGGGTGGACCTGCGGGGAGTGCCGCTACTGCCGGGCAGGCCGCGAGAACCTCTGCGCGCACGCCCGTTTCACCGGGTATCACCTCCCCGGCGGCTACGCCGAGTACGCGGTCGCCGACGAGCGGTTCTGCTTCCCGCTCCCCGCCGGCTACGACGACGCCGCGGCGGCGCCCCTCCTCTGCGCCGGCCTCATCGGCTACCGCTCTCTCGTCGCCGCAGGAGATGCACGACGGCTTGGCCTGTACGGATTCGGCGCGGCGGCCCACCTCGTGGCGCAGGTGGCCCGCCACCAGGGGCGGCGCGTCTTCGCGTTCACGAAGCCGGGCGACACCGCGGGGCAGGCGTTCGCGACCGATCTCGGGGCCGAGTGGGCGGGGGGATCGGACGCGCCGCCGCCCGAGGAGCTCGATGCGGCGATCATCTTCGCGCCCGTCGGCGCGCTCATCCCCGCGGCCCTGCGCGCGGTCGCACGCGGCGGCACGGTGGTGTGCGCCGGCATCCACATGAGCGAGATCCCCGCGATGCCCTACGCGCTCCTCTGGGGCGAACGCACCCTCCGGTCGGTGGCCAACCTCACGCGGCGCGACGGCGAGGAGTTCCTGCGCCTCGCCGCCGCCGTCGGGGTGCGGACCGAGGTGGAGCGCTTCCCCCTCGGCGCCGCCAACGACGCCCTGGCCCAGCTCCGCGCGGGTACGGTGCGCGGCGCGGCGGTGCTCGTGCCAGAGCAGGAGCCCGCGTGACCCCCTGGACCGGCCGGCTCATCTTCCTCAACGTGGCGGTGTTCCTCCTGACCGCCTGGAACCCGATGTTCGCGGCGCCGCTGGTGCTCGTGCCCGCGTTCATCCCGTACCGCCCGTGGACGCTGATCAGCTACATGTTCGTCCACGCCGGATTCGGGCACATCTTCTTCAACATGCTGGCGTTGTACTTCTTCGGACCGCAGGTCGAGCTGCGGCTCGGCGGCCGGTCCTTCCTCGGCCTCTACCTCGTGAGCGGGTTGTCGGGCGCTCTCCTCTCCCTCATCACGCCCTACGCCCACATCGTCGGCGCGTCGGGCGCTGTGTTCGGCGTGATGATCGCTTTCGCCCGCTACTGGCCCCACGCGACCATCCTCATCTGGGGCGTGCTCCCGGTCGAGGCGCGGGTGCTGGTCGTGATCACCACGGCCCTCTCCCTGTGGAGCGGAATCACCGGCGCGCAGGCGGGCATCGCGCACTTCGCGCACCTCGGCGGGTTCGCCGGCGGCTACCTGTACCTCCGGGTGGCGGAGGCGCGCTCCCCCGCCGCACGCTTCAAGGCCAAGGTCGCCCCGCAAGCACCCGCCCGGCCGTCCGACGGCGACCTCGAGCGCTGGCGCCGCATCGACGCCGCGGCGCTCCACCCGGTCAACCGCGAGGAGCTCGAGCGCGTCCTGTCGAAGGTGGCCGCCGAAGGCGCGGGCTCCCTCACCCCCGGCGAGCGGGAGTTCCTGGACCGGTTCAGCGCCCGCTGACGAATCCGCCGGCCCCGTCCGCGCGTAGGGGACCAGCGGGGGGCAGACCCGCGCCTCCCGCCGACGCCCCGGACGACCCGAGGTCCCCGATGTGCACCACGCTCCAGTCCCTCCTCGCCATCAGCGCGCTGCTGATCGCGCCCGCCACGCTCCATGCGCAGGACGTCTCCGACGAGGACAATCCCCGCCCGCCCAGCCATTGGGCCATCAACCTCACCATCGACGGCACCGGCCTCAGCATCGGCAATTCGGCCCGGGTCAACGGCCTGCGGATCAACTGGAGCGACCGCGACCTCGACCGCGTCAACGGCATCAACCTCACCCTGTGGCGCCCGTACAAGCACCTGAGCGGCACCATCAACGGCGCCGCGATCGGCCTCGTGGGGCCGGGCGCGGAGGAGATCAACGGCCTCGCGCTCGGCCTCGCCGGCACGGTGACCGAGCGCCGGATGCGCGGCCTGTCCATAGCCGGACTCGGGGTCGTGTCGCAGGGCTCCATCGAGGGGATCAGCCTCGCGGGCCTCGGAGCGGTGGCACAGGGACGGATGCGGTGGATCAGCATCGCGGGGCTCGGCGTAGTGTCGCAGGGCGGGATCTCGGGCATCGCGCTGTCCGGCCTCGGGACCGTCTCGCAGGGCCCGATGTCTGGCATCGCCGTCGCGGGACTGGGCGCCGTGTCACAGGGGAACGCCACCGGCATCCTCATCGGGGGCCTCGGCACCGTCTCGGAGGGGAGCATCACCGGATTCGCCGCGTCGGGGCTCGGCACCGTCGCCCAGGGAAGCCTGAGGGGCATCGGCCTGAGCGGTCTGGCGGTCGTCACGCAGGGTGACCTGAAGTGGCTCTCCGTCGCCGGCCTCGCGACCGTGGCGCAGGGGGACATCACCGGCCTGACCGTGAGCGGGCTCGCGACGGTGGCACAGGGGCGCGTCCACGGCATCAGCCTGAACGGCCTCGCGCTCGTCAGCCAAGGGGAGTTCACCGGCATCGGCGTGGGAGGCGTCGCCGTGGTGAGCCAGCGTGCGCTCAACGGCGCCTTCATCAGCCTCTACCAGGTGGATTCTCCCCGCATCGCCGGGATCAGCATCTCCTCGTATCTCAAGTCCCGCTCCGTCACGGGACTCGGCATCGGGCTCGGCTACAACCACGTGCGCGGCACGTTCGTCGGCCTGCAGATCGGGCTGGTCAACGACGCCAGGGTCCTCAAGGGGTTCCAGCTGGGCCTGGTGAACATCGCCCGCAACAACCACGGCATCGCCCGCGTGCTGCCCATCTTGAACGCGCACCTCTAGCCGAGGTCCCACAACGTGTGAGACGGGGCGCCGGCGCCGCACGCAATCGCAGCCCGGCGCCTCTCTTCACTGGGTGAGGCGCACTTTCCTGCGGTCCTGCGTTCCGGCTTGCGGATACACGCCTGCTGGCCGGGCCGAGGACCCCAGCGAAATCGACGGCCTGGCCGTCCCGAGCACGGGAATTGCCGTGTGATGGGTCGGATAAGCGCCCATGACCGCCACCCCTTCCCTTCGCTCCGCGACACCGGCTCCCGGCGAGCGCATCATCCGCGTGGGCTGTCCGGCGCACAATTGCGGCGGGCGCTGCCTCCTGGTCGCGCACGTGAGGGACGGGCGCATCGTCCGCCTCGACAGCGACGACCGCCCGGGCGACACCCTTGCCGACCCGCAGCTCCGAGCCTGCACTCGGGGCCGCGCCTACCTGCGCCGTCAGTACCACCCCGACCGGCTGCTGCACCCGCTGAGGCGCTTGGGCCGGCGCGGCGAGGGGAAGTGGGCGCGCATCTCCTGGGACGAGGCGCTCGACCTCGTCGCCGGGGAGATGCGGCGCGTGCGGGAGAAGTACGGCAGCGGCGCCCTCTTCGTCCCCTACGGCACCGGGAGCTACAGCCAGCTGAACGGCTCGCAGGTCGCGCGCCGGCTGATGAACCTCTCCGGTGGCTGCCTCGGCATCTGGAACAGCTATAGCTGGGCGGCGATCAACGTCGCCACCCCCACCGTGTACGGCACGCTGCAGACCGGCAACCAGCGCCAGGACTGGCTCAACTCCCGCTACATCCTGATGTGGGGCTGGAACCCGGCGGAGATGCGGGACGGCACCAACAGCGACTGGTTCGTGAAGCTGGCGCGGGAGCGCGGGGCGCGCACCGTCTGCATCGATCCGCGGATGAGCCCGAGCGCCGTGAGCCTCGCCGACGAGTGGATCCCGATCCGCCCCGGCACCGACGCCGCGATGATGACGGCGATGGCGCACGTGATGATCGCCGAAGGGCTGCACGACGCCGCCTTTGTCCGGACGCACTGCGTCGGGTTCGACGCGTCGCAGATGCCTCCCGGCTGCGGAGGCGACGAGAGCTACCGCGACTACGTGCTCGGCACGCGGGACGGCGTGCCGAAGACGCCGGAGTGGGCGGAGCGGATCACCACGGTGCCGCGCGAGACCATCGCCCGCATCGCCCGCGAATACGCCACGACCAAGCCCGCGATGCTCTACCAGGGGTACGGGATGCAGCGCCGGGCCTACGGCGAGCAGGTGGTGAGGGCCGGCTGCGTCCTCGCGGCCATCACCGGCAACGTCGGGCTCCCGGGGGGCTGGGCGAGCGGCCTCGCGAACCAGCCCGACGGCGGCTGCGGCTGGTACGTCTTCCCTGCGGGCGAGAACCCCGTGAAGGCGAGCATCCCCGTCTTCCTCTGGTCAGAGGCGGTCCTGCACGGCAAGGGGATGGGCGCCGAGCACGGGGTGCAAGGTGCCGAGCGATTGGACAGCGACATCAAGCTCATCTACGCCGTCGCCACCAACTGCCTCGTCAACCAGCACGCGAATCTCAACCGCTCGGTGGAGATCCTCCGCGACGAGTCGAAGGTGGAGTTCCTCGTGGTGCAGGACCAGTTCCTCACCTCCACCGCGCGCTACGCCGATGTGGTGCTCCCGGCGTGCACGCAGTTCGAGACGTGGGGCGTCGAGGACGGGTGGAAGTACGGCGAGGAAGTCCTGCTGATGCCGAAGGTGGTGGAGCCGCCGGGAGAGGCGCGGAGCGACTACCGCATCGCGGCCGGCGTCGCGGAGCGGCTCGGCATCGGGAAAGCCTTCACCGAAGGGCGCGACGAGCGGGACTGGGTGGGCTGGTGTCTCGACGAGTACCGCCGCACGCGGTTCCCCGATCTGCCCACGCTCGACGCGTTCGAGGCCTCCAACGCCGGCGTGCACGCGAAGCCCGTCACGCGGCCGGCCGTGGCCTTCGAGGACTTCCGGCGCGACCCCGAGGGCCATCCGCTCGACACGCCGTCGGGGAAGATCGAGATCTTCTCGAGGGAGCTGCGCGACCTCGGCAGGCCGGGCGAGATCCCCGCGGTGCCCAAGTACATCCAAGAGTGGGAGAGCCCGTTCGGGCCGGAGGCGGAGCGCTTCCCGCTCCAGGCCATCGGCCACCACACGCTGCACCGCGTCCACTCCACGCACGACAACAACGACTGGCTGGCGGAGGCGTTCCCACAGCGGGCCTTCCTCAACCCTCTCGACGCCGCGCCGCGGGGCATCACCGACGGCAACGCCGTGAAGGTGTGGAACGACCGCGGCGCCACGGTGCTCCCGTGCCGGCTGACGCAGCGGGTGATGCCGGGCGTGGTGGACATCCCCGAGGGGGCGTGGTGGGCTCCCGACGCCGGCGGCGTGGACCGGGGCGGCAACATCAACGTCCTGACGAGCGAGCGCTGGACGCCGCTCGCCTTCGGCACCGCGCAGCATACGGCGATGGTCCAGGTGGAGCGGGCCTGACATGGGCGCGCGCCACGCCTTCCGCTTCGACCAGTCCGCGTGCTCGGGCTGCAAGGCGTGCCAGGCGGCGTGCAAGGACCGGAACGGCCTGCCGGTCGGGGTGCTGTGGCGGCGCGTGTACGAGGTGGCGGGGGGCGGGTGGCAGCGCGCCGGGGAGGCGTGGCACACCGACGCCTTCGCCTTCAGCCTCTCGCTCGCCTGCAACCACTGCGCGGACCCGGTCTGCGCCGAGGTCTGTCCCACCAAGGCGATCGCCCGCCGCGCCGACGGCCTCGTCCTCATCGACGCGGGGAAGTGCGTCGGGTGCCGGTACTGCGCCTGGGCCTGTCCCTACGGCGCACCGCAATACGACGAACGCAGCGGCAAGATGACCAAGTGCGACCTCTGCGCCGAGGACCTCGACGCCGGCCGCGTGCCGGCGTGCGTGGCCTCCTGCCCGATGCGCGCCCTCGACCTCGTCACCCTCGAGGAGGGCGCGGGCTCCCCCGGCGCGGGCACCTTCCCGCTCCCCGATCCGGCCCTCACCACCCCGGGCCTCATCGTCGTCCCGCACCGCGATGCGCCGCGTGCCGGCTCGGGCACCGCGCTCGTCGCCAACCGCGAGGAGGTCGCCCAGTGACGGAACGGCCCCTCGTGGCGTTCACGCTCCTCGCACAGACCGCGGTCGGTGCCTTCATCACGCTCGGCGCGCTCGACGTATGGGCGGGCGGGCTGACGGGACGGCCTTCAGCGCTCGCGCAGAGCGCTGGCGCGCTGCTCGCCATCGGCCCGGTCATGGGTGTCGCGCTGCTGGTCTCGCTCCTCCACCTCGGGACGCCGACCGCCGCGTGGCGCGCGCTCGCCAACCTCCGCTCGTCGTGGCTGAGCCGCGAGGTCCTCTTCGCCCTGCTGTTCACGGGTGCGGGAGCCCTCTTCGCGATACTGCGCGCCACGGGCACGGGGACAGCGGGACTTCGCGGCGCCGTCGCCGCCGCGGCCGCCCTCTGTGGCGTCGCGCTGGTCTACGCGATGTCCCGGGTCTATCGCGTACGGACGCTCCCCGCCTGGGACACACCCCTCACCACGGTGTCGTTCTTCGCCACCGCCCTCCTCCTCGGCACCCTAGCCGTGGGGACGGGGATGGTCCTCGTCCCGGGCGTCCCCGATGAGCTGCTGGCGGGGCCGCTGCGCGCCATCGGCGTCGCGGCCGCCGCCGGCTTCGGCGCGGAGCTTGCGGTCCCCGGCCGGGGAGCGCGTCATGCTCTCCGCCGCGCGCTGCTCCTGGCGGGCCTCGCGCTGTGCGTGGGCTCGCTGCTGGGCGCCGGTCGAGCCGATGCGGCCCTCGTCGCCGCGTTCGCCCTGGCCCTCGCGGCGCAGGTGCTGGGTCGCTTACTGTTCTATGTGGAAGGTTCGCGTAGGGTGCTGTGAGCCGGGAGGCACGGATGAGTCCGATCGACATCAAGAAGCTGACGGCGCTGGCGAAGAAGAACGCGGAGAAGGCGGCCAAGGAGAGCACGGACGCGAACAAGAAGGACCGCCGCTTCGACCGCACACTCCAGAAGCACTCCACCGACGAAGAGGAGCGCGAGCGGTTCTTCAAGGAGATGCAGAAGCGCGAGTTCTAGGAGGGTCCGGCCCCGCACCCCGCGGGGCCGCGCTGTTCCCGGCGAGCTACGGCGCCGGCCCCCACACCACCCCGTCGTCGAACCGCGCCAGCTCCCGCAGACCCAGCCGCGCCGCCAGCTCGCCCGGCCGGGCCATCCTCTCGAGCGGGTTCGCGAACCCCACCATCACCCCGTGGCGCCGCCGCAGCGCCCCACCGAGGGTTGCCGCCGAATCGGCGTCCGCCGTCTCCGGCAGCTTCCACGAACGTCGCCCCGTCGCGAACCAGACGTCCGCGGGATTGTCGCTGAAGAGCGCGTAGCCCGCGCCGTCGGATCGCAGCCAACGCACCAGCGGCGACTGCTGCCAGCCCTCCGCGGCGTACCCCCAGCCCCCCTCCCGGGCCTCGTACACCGTCACGCCGGTCCGCCACGCCGAGCCCGCGAGCCAGACCGCCACGACGAGCGCCCCCGCCACGCGCGCCGCCGGCCGCGCTTCGCGCCACAACACCCCGGCGGCCACCGCGCCCCCCAACGATGCGAAGAGGAACAGGGGCGAGAGGAGTCGTTCGTCGAGGGGGATCATCTTGTCGGCGAAGAGGCGCGAAGCAAGGACGAGGCCCACGTAGCACG
>JBEKGT010000025.1:0-13034 GCA_050012655.1 Gemmatimonadales bacterium
GGCCCGGAGCCGGGGCCGCCGCCGCCGTGCGGCGTCGAGAAGGTCTTGTGGAGGTTGAGGTGCATCGCGTCCACGCCGAAGTCGCCCGGCTTGGTGATGCCGATGAGGGCGTTCATGTTCGCCCCGTCCATGTACAGCAGGGCGCCGGCGTCGTGCACGAGCTTGGCGATCTCGACGACCTGGGTCTCGAAGCGGCCGATGGTGCTCGGGTTGGTCAGCATCAGCGCCGCGACGTCCGGGCCCAGCGCGGCCTTCAGCGCCGCGAGGTCGGTGAGGCCGTCGGGCCCCGACTTGATGCCGCGCACGGTGAAGCCCGCGAGCGCCGAGGTGGCCGGGTTGGTGCCGTGGGCCGAGTCGGGAATGATGACGACGTTGCGGGCGGTGTCGCCGCGCGACTTGTGGTACGCGGCGATCAGGAAGATGCCCGTCATCTCGCCCTGCGCGCCCGCGGCGGGCTGCAGCGTGATGGCGTCCATCCCGCAGATCTCCTTCAGCCACTCGCTCAGCTCGTACATCAGCGCGAGGGCGCCCTGCACCTGCGCGTCGGGGGCCATCGGGTGGATGCCGGCGAAGCCGGGGAGCCGCGCCATGTCCTCGTTCACCTTCGGGTTGTACTTCATCGTGCACGACCCGAGGGGATAGAGGGCGCGGTCCACGTGGTGGTTCTTGAGCGACAGCTCGATGTAGTGCCGCACCACCTCGAACTCGGGCACCTCCGGGAGGTCCGGCGGCGAGGCGGCGAGCGCGCCCTTGGGGAGCACGTCGGCGGCGCGCTTGGCCACGATCGGCTTCGGCACGGCGGTGCCGGGGCGCCCCTCGCGCGAGCGCTCGAAGATCAGGGGCGTCGGGATCGGCTGGAACGGGAACGACAGCATAAGCTCCTCAGAAGCTGTATGACTGGCCGGGCTGGAGGACGACGACCTCCGCCCGGGCGCCGACGGCGCTCTTGAACTGCATCGGATCCGTGTCGATGACGGGGAAGGTCCCGAAATGCATCGGGATTGCGACCCGGGGCTTCACGAACCCCACCGCGCGCACCGCGTCCTCGATCCCCATCGTGTAGTTGTCGCCCGTGGGCACCAGCATCACGTCCACCCGCCCCTCGAGCAGCTGCATGTCGAGGGTCAGCGCCGTGTCGCCGGCGTGGTAGACGCGCTGGCCGCCCATCGTCACCACGAAACCGCAGGGGAAGCTCGTGTACCCGCCCTTGGCGCTCGACGCCTCGCCTTCCACCATGCCCCCGTGCACGGCGACCACCAGCTTGACGTGGCCGAAGGGGAAGTCGTAGCCGCCCCCGATGTGCATCGGATGCACGTCCTCGACGCCGCGTTCGCCGCAGTACTGCGCCAGCTCGTACGGGGCCACGAGGGTGGCCTCGTGCTTCTTGGCGAGCGGCACCGCGTCGCCGAGGTGGTCGGCGTGCCCGTGCGTGACGAGCACCCCGTCGAGGTGGGGGAGGTCCCCCGCCTTCACGTCGGCCTTGGGGTTCCCCGAGAGGAACGGGTCGATGATGACGCGCTTGCCGCCGTGCTCCAGGACGAAGCACGAATGGCCGTGGAACGTGAGCGTCGGCATCGCGACCTCCCGCTCAGGCCTGCCGGAGCACGTCGATCAGCCGGTCCACGTCCTCCGCCGTGCGCTTCTCGGTTGCGGCGACGAGCATCACATTCTCGCCCTCCACCGGGTATGCGAAGCGGTCCATCGCCACGCCGGGGAGGACGCCGAGCTGGGCGGCGTGGTGGATGATCTCCGACGCCGGCTTCGGCGTCGTCACGGCGAACTCGTTGAAGAAGGCGCCGCCGGGGCAGAGCGGGGCGTAGCCGGGGAGCTTCATCATCCGGTCATACACCTCGTGGGCGTTCACCGCCGAGGCCTCGGCCACCCCGCGCAGCCCCTGCTTCCCCATCGTGGCGAGGTACACGGTCACGGCGAGGGCGAGGAGCGCCTGGTTGGTGCAGATGTTGCTGGTCGCCTTCTCGCGGCGGATGTGCTGCTCGCGCGTCTGCAGCGTGAGGACGAAGCCGCGGCGTCCGTCGCGGTCGTCCGCCATGCCGGCGATGCGGCCCGGCATCTGGCGGATGAACTCGCTCTTCCCGGCGAACAGCCCGCACACCGGCCCCCCGAAGCTCATCGGGATGCCGAGGGGCTGGCCCTCGGCGACGGCGATGTCGGCGCCGCACGCGCCCGGGGTCTTGAGGAGCGCCATCGCGATCGGGTTCACCGCCACGACCAGCAGCGCCCCCGCCTCGTGCGCCAGCGTGGCGGCCGCCTCGAGGTCCTCGATCACGCCGAGGAAGTTGGGCTGCTGCACCACCAGGCACGACGCGCGCGCCAGCATCGGCTTCGCCTTGTCGCGGTCGAGGGTCCCATCGGCCTTGCGCGGGGCGCTCAGCACCTTGCGGCCGGTGGCGGCCAGGTACGTCTCCGTCACGCGGCGGAAATGCGGGTGCACCGTGTGGGCCATCACGATGTCGCGGCGGTCCTTCTTCACGTTGCCGGCGAGGATCGCCGCCTCGGCGCAGGCGCTGGCCCCGTCGTACATCGAGGCCTGGCCCACGTCCATCCCGGTCAACTGGCAGACCATCGTCTGGAACTCGTAGATGACCTGCAGCGTGCCCTGCGAGACCTCGGCCTGGTACGGCGTGTAGGCCGTGTAGAACTCCGAGCGGCGGAGGATGTGGTCCACCGGCGCGGGGATGTAGTGGTCGTACAGGCCGGCGCCGCCGAAGCACACCAGCGACGCGTCGCGCTCGGCCAGGGCGGAGACCCGGCGGACCGCGTCCCACTCCGACTGCCCTTCGGGGATGCCCTTCAACTCCCCCGAGCGCAGGCCGGGCGGGACCGACGCGAACAGACCGTCGAGCGACTTGACGCCGATCGTCGCGAGCATCGCGCGGACGTCGGCGTCGCTATGCGGGACGTAGGACATAGGGATTGACTCTGCCGGAGATGCAGCGCCCCGGACCGGGGTCCGGGGCGCCGCGTGTTACTGGCCGATGTGGGCCGCGTAGTCCGCCGGCCCAAGGAGCTCGTTGAGCTCCGCGGGGTTCTTGATCTTGAGCTTGACCATCCAGCCGGCGCCGTACGGGTCCCGGTTCACCACCGAGGGATCGCCCTCGATCGCCTCGTTGACCTCGACGACCTCGCCGGAGACCGGCGAGTAGACCTCCGAGACGGCCTTCACCGCCTCGATGGTGCCCAGCACCTCCATCTTCTTGAACTTCGCGCCCACCTGGGGCAGGTCCACGTAGACCACGTCCCCGAGCTCGTGGGCGGCGTAGTCCGTGATGCCGACCGACACGATGTCCTTGGCGTCGGGCTTCTGTACGTATTCGTGCTCTTCGGTGAAGAGCAGGTGTTCGGGAATGAGCGTCGCCATCCTCAGACCGCCTGACGAAGGTGGAAAATGTCCTGCCGTCCCTACGCTACCGGGGCGCTCAGGTAGTGTCAAGCAACGAAGAAATCGCTCGCCGCAGGCCGCGAGCCGGGCGCGAAACCCTCCCTGCCGAACACCTCACGGGCCACGCGCTCGCGCCATTCCGCGGTGTCGAGCGGCACCGGATAGTGCTGCGACGCGTGGCACCGGATGGCCGCCTCCTTCACGTCCAGCCACGGCCTGCCGTCGAGTTTCGCCGCAATCTCTGCGCCGCGCCGCCCGATGAACCCGCGGTCGGCCAGCAGCGCGGCCGCCTCCTCGGTGACGGCCACCTGCCAGAGGGGGCAGGGGCGGCCCTCGGCCTCCCAGGCCCGGCGGGTCCACGCGTGGATGGCGCGGTGATCGGGGTGCCCGGAGACGCCGTCCGGTCCGAAGGTGACCAGGGCGTCGGGCCGGGTGCGGCGGATGGCCGCGGCAACGGCCCCCGCGCCGCCGGCGTCCTCGGGCGCGAGGGTCTTGTCGCGGTAGCGCAGCAGCTGGAGGGTGCGCACGCCCAGGACGAGACACGCCTCCCGCAGCTCCCTTTCGCGATGCCGCCGCAGGGCGTCGGGGTCGGCGTGGCCGGCGCGACGCTTGGCCGCCTCGCCGCCCGTGGCGCAGACCAGGTGGACGTCCAGCCCGGCGTCGGCGTAGCGCGCCAGCGCCGGGCCGGGGCCGTACGTCTCGTCGTCGGGGTGGGCGAAGACCGCGAGGAGCGACCGCGGGGTGGCGCCGCCCAGCGCTTGCCGCGCGGCGAAGGCGCGCAGCTCCTGCCAGACGGCGAGGGCGCGACGCTCCAGCTCCTTGCGCGAGCCGTCGTTGTCGATGACGGCGTGGCTCCGCGCGCGCTTGGCGTCGCTCGGCAGTTGGGCGCCGATGAGCGCGTCGGCCTCCGCGCCGTCCAGGCCGCGCTCGAGGAGGATCCGCGCGCGGCGCACCGCCACCGGCGCGTCCACCAGCACCACGCGGGCGAAGTCGGCCGGGTCCCGCACCTCGAAGAGGAGCGGCACGTCCACCACCACGATGAGGTCGCCGGCGGACTCGGCGGCGCGGGCCAGCGCGTCGGCGCGGCTGTGCACGAGGGGATGCACGATGGCGTTGAGGGCGAGACGTTCCCGGTCGTCCGCCATCACGCAGCGGCGCAGGGCGGCGCGGTCGAGGCAGCCGTCGGGGGCGAGGACGCCGGAGCCGAAGCGCGCAGCCACGGCGGCGAGCCCCGGCGTGCCGCGGGCGACCGCCTCGCGGGCGAGCTGGTCGGAGTCGATGACGGTGGCGCCCCACGAGGCCAGGAGTGCGAGAACGGTGGACTTCCCCGCGGCGACGTTGCCGGTCAGCCCGACGAGGATCATCAGGGCAGCAGGTCCCCCTGTCCCTCGTCCTTGCGCGGGACCTCGTGGCAGTGGCGGCAGCGCGCCTCGTACGACTCGCGGCCCCCCACCATGATCTGCGGGGACTCGTACGGCGCGGGCTTCCCGTTCACCAGCCGTTGGTTGAGGGACGCGGGCCCGCCGCAGATCACGCAGATGGCGTGCAGCTTGTCCACCACCTCCGCCGCCGCCATCAGCTCCGGCATCGCCCCGAACGGCTCGGCGCGGAAATCCGTGTCGGTGCCAGCGACGATGACCCGC
This sequence comes from Gemmatimonadales bacterium, assembly GCA_050012655.1. GTDB lineage: Bacteria > Gemmatimonadota > Gemmatimonadetes > Gemmatimonadales > JACORV01 > JADGQW01. The sequence goes on from JBEKGT010000025.1 coordinate 5,044, forward strand.
ACGCCGCGGCGGGCGAGCGCGTTGGCGACCCGCACGATCCCCTTGTCGAGGAACTGCGCCTCGTCGATCGCCACGACCTCGGTGTCGCGCCGCACGCGCTCCATGATCTCGATGGCGCTCTGCACCGGCTCGGCCTCGACGATCGTGCCGTCGTGGCTGCTCACGGCGTAGACGCCGGCGTAGCGCTCGTCGAGATGGGACTTGAAGACCTGGACCTTCTTCCGGGCGATCACCGCGCGGCGGACGCGGCGGATGAGCTCTTCGCTCTTGCCGCTGAACATCACGCCGCTGATGACCTCGAGCCAGCCGGGTGTCGTGCCGTAGAACATGTCGGTTCCCGCGGGCGGAGGGAGCAGCGGACGCGAAAGTAGGCGCGCAAGCCCCGCAGCGTCAAGCGAGGTCCCCCGCCCGCCCTGGGCGCCGGCGCTTGACCGCGCCGGGCGCGCCGCCGAGCTTCCCGCCCCATGAGCGACGCACGCCCCGCACCGGCCGGCCGCATGCCCGTGCTCTTCGTCGGCCACGGCTCGCCGATGAACGCCATCGAGGACAACCAGTGGAGCCGCGGCTTCCGCGCCCTGGCCGGGCTGCTGCCCCGGCCGCGCGCGATCCTCGCCGTCTCCGCCCACTGGTACACCAACGGCACCTTCGTCACCGGGAACGAGCGCCCCGAGACGATCCACGACTTCGGGGGCTTCCCCCAGCCGCTGTACGAGGTGGAGTATCCGGCGCCGGGCGACGTCGCGCTGGCCCAGCGCGTGGTGCGCCTCCTCGGTGGGGACCGCGCCTTCCTCCGCAGCGACTGGGGACTCGACCACGGCACCTGGTCGGTGCTCGTCCACCTGCGCCCCGAGGCCGACATCCCGGTGGTGCAGCTCAGTCTCGACTACCGCCAAGGCGCCGCCGCGCACCTCGCCCTCGGCCGCTCCCTCGCCGCGCTCCGCGACGAAGGCGTGCTGGTGATCGGCAGCGGGAACATCGTCCACAACCTGCGGCACGCGATGACGAGCACGTACCGCGGCGAGCTGGCGACGCCCGCATGGGCCGCGGCCTTCGACGCGGACGTCGCCAAGGCGCTCGAGCAGGGCGACGGCGACTTCCTGGCGCGCGCCGCGGACGCCGACACCTTCCGGATGGCGCACCCGACGCCGGACCACTACCTGCCGCTCCTCTACGTGGCGGGTGCGGCCGGCGCCGGCGAACCGGTGCGCTTCCCCATCACCGGCTTCGACCTCGCCTCCCTCTCGATGCGCGCGGTGCTGATCGGGTGAGGGCCGGCCTCCCTCTCCGGCGCACCGGCGAGGTCCCCCGGATCACCCGGCGGGGCGCGGCGTGAGCGGCGAGGCCGCAGCGCCGGCCCGGCACCTGATCGTCAACGCCGACGATCTCGGCCTTTCGGTGCTCGTCAACGACGGCATCGAGGAGGCGGTCCGGGCGGGCGTGGTGACGTCGGCGTCGCTGATGGTGAACGCCCCGGGCTTCGACGACGCCGTGCGGCGCGCCCACGCCCTCGGCCCGCGGCTCGGCGTCGGCCTCCACTTCAACCTCACCACGGGCGCGAGCGCGGCTCCCGCGGCAAGGGTGCCGAGCCTGCTGGACGGCACGGGGCGCTTCCTCCCCCTCGCCCGTCTGCTGCGGCGCGCGCTCGCCGGCGGGGTGCGGCCGGAAGAGGTGCGCCGCGAGGCCGATGCGCAGTTCGCGCGGCTCCGGGCGGCGGGGATCGCGCCCACCCATGCCGACAGCCATCGCCACGTGCACGCTTTCCCGGCGATGCGCGGCGCCTTCACGGCGGCGGCGACCGCGGCGGGTGTGCGCGCCGTCCGCCGGCCCCTCGAGCCGCTGTGGGCGAGGCCCACCCGCGCAGCGGGCGTGGTGAAGCGCGCTCTCCTCGCGGCGGCGTGGGCGGCTCCCTCGCGGGGCCCGCGCCCTGTGCCGGGGACCGCGTCCTTCCGCGGCATCGCACTCCTCGGCGCGCCACGGTACGATTCGGATCTGATGGAGTTGCTGGACGCGCTGCCTGAGGGGCGCACCGAGCTGATGGTGCACCCGGGGAGGAACGACCCGTCGGTGGCGGCGTGGGATCCCTACATCGCCGAGCGCGCCGTCGAGCTGGCGGCGCTCCTCTCGGCATCGGTGCGCGAGCGCCTCGCGCGTGGCGACCTCGTCCTCACGCGCTTCGGTGCCGACTGACAGCCGGTCAGTCCACCCGCACGTCCGCGCCGAAATTGATGGCCTCGTCCACGATGTAGTGCGGCCGCCGCTTCACCTCGTCGTAGATCGCGCCGACGTACGCCCCCAGGATCCCCATGAAGACCAGCTGGACGCCGCTGAAGAGGAGCAGGAGCGTCACGATCGTGGCGTAGCCCCGCGGCGTCTGGGGGTCGGCGAAGTAGCTGACCACGGTGACCGCGCCGTACGCGAAGCCGAGGAGCGCGAAGCCGAGGCCGACGAAGATGCCCATGCGCAGCGGCTTGGTGCTGAAGGAGAGGATGCCCGCCGTCGCCAGCGCCATCATGCGCGAGAACGAGTACTTGCTGCGCCCGGCCGCGCGGTGCCCGGGGGTGTACTCGACGGCCTCCTGGTTGAAGCCCACCCAGCTGAGGATGCCCCGCAGGAAGACGCCCCGCTCGCGGAGCTGGTCGCGCAGGGTGCGCGCCACGCGGCCCGAGATGAGCCGGAAGTCCGCCGTATTCCGCTGCACGGGGATGTTCGAGAGATACCCCATCACGCGGTAGAAGCCGTTCCCGAGGAGCCGGCGCACCCTGCCGATCTCCACGGAATCCCTGCGCACCGTGAAGACCACGTCACTCCCGCGCTCGAACCGCTCCAGTAATTCCGGGATCAGCTCGGGAGGGTGCTGCAGGTCGCTGTCCATCATGATGACCGCGTCCGCGTCGGCGGCGTGGTCGATCCCCGCCAGTAGCGACATCTGGTGGCCGAAGCGCGACGAGAGCGCGAGGACCTGGACGTCCCGGTCGCGCGCGGCGATGCCACGGAGCACCGTCAGCGTGTCGTCGGTGCAGCGGTCCACGACGAACAGGATGCGGGACGCGTACCGGTCCCGCACCGTGTCCAGGACTTCCCGGGTCCGATCGTAGAACGCCGCGATCACCTCTTGCTCGTTGTATACCGGCGCGACTACCGTCACGCGGCGGCGCGCGGGGGGGAGACCTGTGACAGCGTCAGGCATCGGCGAGCGCTCGTGTCTTGGAGATGTCCGCGTAGATCGTGGGCACGTCGGACCCCATGCGCGTCGGCCGCTCCGGCGCCTCCCGGACGACGCCCGGATCGATCCCGGCGTCGCTGAGGAGCCGCGCCAGCAGGTTGCGCATGACGACGGGGCGGCCGGAGGCCACGTGGTAGACCTCACCCCGCGCGCCCTTCTCGGCGATCAGGAACAACTGGTCCACGGCCGCCTCGCCGTCCACGTAGTCGCGCGCGCTCGACAGATTGCCGAACTCGAGGTAGGCGATCTCGCCCCGCCGGAACTGCGCGATCAGGCGTTCGGCCCGTCCGACGAACAGGTGCTCCGCGAGGCCGGGCGCCAGGAGGTTGAATAGCCGGGCCACGACGATGTTCACCTCGTGGCGCGCTGCGTAGAAGGCCGCGATCTGGGTCTGGATGGCCTTCGTCAGCCCATAGACGGTCGCCGGCCGGAGTGCACGCGATTCGGGCACCGGGTTCTCGGTGGCCGCGATGAGTCCGTACTCCGCCGCGCTGCCGATGACCACGATACGCGAACGGAGAGCGAGTCCGTGGACGGCCTCGCACAGGTAGCGCGCCCCGTCGGCGTTGACCGCCTGATCCCGCGCGAATTCGCCCGTCGCGCTGCCGGCTAGGTGGTAGATCCGGTCCGGGCGCGTGCGGCCGATGAGGGCCGTCACCGCCGCGGGATCCGTGATGTCGCACGGGAGATGGCCGGGGGCGTCGGAGGGCATCCGGTCCGTCCGGAACAGTTCGACGGTGCGGTCGTCCTCGAGCCGGCCGCCCACGAGGCGGCCCAGCCCGCCGCTGGCGCCGGTCACCAGCACCCTTATGCGATGCCGAGCTTCAGACATTCGGCGAGCGAATCGAAGTGTTCGTCCGCGTATTCGTAGTCCTCCGTGCGGCCGATGTCGAGCCAGTAGCCGCCGAACGGCACCACCTTCACGCGGCGGCCGTGCGCGATGCTGTCGAGCATCAGGTTGTCGAAGCCGTAGGCGCGGCCGCGCTCGAGCGCCGCGACCACCCGGCGGTTGAGGCAGTAGACCCCCATGCTGACGTCGAAGGACAGGGTGGGCTTCTCCTCGAAGTGCTCCAGGTCGCCGTCGGCGCTGTACCGCAGGACGCCGAAATCGATGTTGACGTCCCTCCGGTACACCGCCACCGAGACGGCGCTGCCGCGCGCGACGTGCGCCTCGAAGAAGGCCCGGTAGTCCAGGTCGCACAGGACGTCGCCGTTCATGACGAGGAAGTCGTCCGGCAGGTCGTCGATGAGCGTCAGGGGCCCGATGGTTCCCAGCGGCTCGTCCTCGAGCGAGTAGTCGAGCCGGATGTTCCAGCGCGAGCCGTCGCCGAAGTAGGCCATGATCAGCTGCGAAAGGTGGTTGACCGCCAGCGTGACGTGGTCGAACCCCGCCTTCGCCAGCTGCATCAGGACGATCTCAAGGACCGAGTACCGCCCGCCGAGCGGGACCAGCGGCTTGGGGATCAGGGTCGTGAAGGGCCTCAGCCGCGTGCCCTTCCCACCAGCGAGGATGACGGCGCGCATCGTTCCGCCTACAGGTTGTAGAGCCAGGCCTTGTACCTGGCCAGGTTCGCGGGGTCCCGGAACCACCGGATCGTCTCCGCCAGGCCCGCCTCGAGATCGTATTCCGCCCGCCACCCGGTCAGTCGGACCAGCTTGGCGTTGTCGCCCACGAGGCGCTGGACCTCCGACTTGCCGGGGCGCACGCGCTCCTCGTCGGTGATGATGCGCGCGGCGGGATTGAGCTCGCGGATCAGGAGGGCGGCCACGTCCCCGATGGAGTGTTCCTGTCCCGTCGCGACGTTCACTTCCTCGCCGATCGCGCCGTCGGCTGCCGCCAGCGCGACGAACGCCCGGACCGTGTCCCGGACGTAGGTGAAGTCCCGCGTGGGGGCCACGCTCCCCAGCCGCAGCTCGGTCGTGCCGCCCAGCAACTGCGTGATGATCGTGGGGATCACCGCCCGGGCGGACTGGCGCGGCCCGTAGGTGTTGAACGGCCGCACGATGACGACCGGCGTGTCGAACGACCGGTAGAACGCCTCGGCGAGGCGGTCGGCGCCGATCTTGGTCGCGCTGTAGGGGGACTGCCCCTGGAACGGGTGCCGCTCGTCGATCGGGGTGTACCGGGCGGTGCCGTAGACCTCGGACGTGGACGTGGCGAGCACGCGGGCAACGCCGAGCTGCCGTGCCGCCTGCAGGACGTTCAGCGTGCCCTTGACGTTCGTGTCCACGTACGAATCGGGGGAGTGGTACGAGAATGGGATCGCGATGAGCGCCGCCAGGTGGAGCACCACGTCGCACCGCTCCATCGCTGTCCGGACCCCGTGGGGATCACGTACGTCGCCGGCGAAGACGTCCAGCGCTCGCTGGCGCTCCGGAGGCAGGGTGTCGAGCCACCCACGGCTGTTGAACGAGTTGTAGAACACGAAGGCGCGGACATCGCAGCCTGCCGTCAGGAGTGCCTCGACCAGATGGCTGCCGATGAAGCCGTCGGCCCCGGTGACGAGTACCCGTTTCCCGGCGAGGTTCATGGCATCACCTCAGCGCGCCGGCGCGCCGGCGGCGGCGCCGGTGGGCGCTCGGGCGTGGCGCGGGGCGAGGAGTTCCCACAGCATGACGAGCCAGACCAGGAGGATGGGGATCGTCTTGTAGTGGTAGGGCCGGCAGCAGATGTTCAGGATGCTCGCCGGCAGGATCTCCGAGAAGAGCGATACCAGGATCCACGAGAACGCCATCAGCGCGTGGTGGTACCACCGGCGCGGCCCGGTGAGGTACCAGGCGACGACGCCCGTCATGGCGATGATGAACGTCGGCGATTCGGCCTGGTGGTTGAAGAGGATCACGTAGAGGAGGAGGAAGTAGAGCATCGCCCGCCGGAACCCGGGGTCACCCCAGTCGGCTCGGCGGACCAGGTACGGGAGCAGGAGGAGGGCGGTGCCCGCGAGCTGCACCGGCCAGTTCGGCCACGCGCCCGGGATCGCGAGGTTCATCAGCGCCATCAGCGATTCGAGGCGGAGCGGACCATAGCTGTGCTCGAGTGCGAACCACCACCGGTATTGCTGCAGCAAGGTGGAGGCGGGGGTCACCAGCAGCGGCGCCAGGATTGCGAGCGCGAGCGCGCCCGCGAGCGCGACGCCGAAGCGCCAGCGCCACCGGTGCGGGAGGGCCAGCGCCCCCGCTGCGAGGGGAAAGATCTTGATGGCGGCACCGGCGGCGATGGCCGCGGCCGCTCGTGCGACACGGCCGCTCTCGAGCCAGAGGAACGCCAGGAGGACCAGCCCCGTGACGAGGGTGTTGATCTCGGTGTTCTGCGTCGAGCGCAGGACCTCGAAGTAGAGGATCAGCAGCGCGACGAGGCCCAGCCGGCCGGGGAGGAACCGCCGGACCCCGTAATAGAAGACGGCGATATTGACGGTGTTGAACAGCAGCAGCCCCAGCCACATGGGCGGCAGGGCGAACGGCGCCACCAGGAGCGCGAAGGTGGGGCTGTACTGGTAGAGGTCGTAGAACTGGGTGGGTGCCGCGGCGTACAGGTTGCCGCCCTGCAGGAGCTGGGTGAACGACCAGCGCGCCATGCGCCAGTTGTTGATGTGGCCGAGGTGCAGCTCCTGCCACGTCACGAGCGCCGCCGTCAGCGCGTAGAGCGCGATGATCCAGACCTCGCCGCGCGCCGGCCAGCGCCGCGGGGGCGCGGGCGCGGGGCGATCGGACGAAACGGTGACGGGCGTCATTGCGGAAAACCTAGTCCAATTCTAGGTTGCGGGCCATCCACCAGCGGGCACTCCGCGCCACCCCTCGTACCGTGCCTGGAGCGTATCCGGTGAACAAGTCCGATCTGGTCCACGCGCTGGCGGCCCGGGCGAAGATGTCCAAGGTCGAGGCGGCCCGCGCGGTCGAGGCGCTGTTCGCGCCGGGCGGCGTCATCGCCACCGAGCTGAAGAAGGGCGCGAAGGTGCAGATCAGCGGCTTCGGCAACTTCGAGACCCGCAAGCGGGCTGCGCGCCGGGGCCGGAACCCGCGCACCGGCAAGGAGATTCAGATCAAGGCGTCGGTCGCGACGGTGTTCCGCGCCGGCAAGGGGCTGAAGGAGGTCGTCGGCCGAAAGAAGTAGCGCGGCGCGGCCCCGGAGGCGCGAGGCGCCACCGCCGGGATCCGGCGGTGGCGCCTCGTGTTCGCGGGTTGCCGCGCGCTCATCCCCGCCGCGGCGGCCGGGAGCCTCCCGCCCCCGCACCGGGCCCGCGGTCTATGCGCGCGGTGAGCCGCCGTCCGCGCATCGTGGCGCCGGTGAGCGCGCCGGCCACCCGCTCCGCGTCCTCCGCCCGCACCTCGACCAGCGCGTACAGCTCGCGGATCTCGATCTTGCCGATGCGGTCGGCGCCGAGCTTCGTCTCGCCCACGATCGCGCCCACGAGGTCGCCCGGCCGCACGCCGTCCTTCTTCCCTACGCCGATCCACAGCTTCGCCCAGGCCGGCACCGCGCCGGGGCCCGACAGGTCGGGCGCCGTGGCCGCCACCTCCACGCCCGGCCCGCCGAGGAGGCCCGCGCCGGCGGCGCGCACCGCGGCGGCGGCGACATCGGCGGGGTCGTAGCGGTCGAAGAGCGGGTCGAGCGCGAGGAGCTCGCGGTCGAGGTCCCCCGCTTCGATCAGCGCCGCGAGCGCCGAGCGCACGCACTCCGCGCGGCGGTCGGCGAGGTCGGCGGCGGAAGCGATGCGCACCGCGGTGAGCGGCTGGAAGTGGCGGCGCAGCCAGGGGAGCTGGCACGGCT
>JBEKGT010000026.1:0-12907 GCA_050012655.1 Gemmatimonadales bacterium
GGCGAGGTAGCGCCGCCGCGCCTCGTCGGGATCCACCGGCGTCCCCGGCGAGAGGGGGACCATCTCCTCGATGAGGTCGTAGAAGCGCCGTTCCGTGAGTTCGGCCCCCGCCACGCCGAGGAAGCGTTCCATCCCCGTGCCCACGTTGGAGTAGCGCCCCGTGCCGACGGACGGGCCGAAGATGAGCCGGTAAGGCACGCCCTCGGCGTTCTCGATCGCCTGCCGGTGGAACGCCTCGGACTCCCGCACGGCATCCTCGGCGCGCTTCCGCTGGATGGCCATCGCCACCTGCGTGGACACGAACTGCAGGATGTCCAACTCCACCTCGCCGTAGCGGAGCCCCTCGGTGTACGTCTGGACCACCAGCACGCCGATGGGGCGGCCGTCCGCGATCAGCGGCACGCCGAGCCAGTCCACAGAGCGAGCGCCGATCAGCTCGATCTCGCCGCGGCGCTCCAGATCGAGGTTGACATCGGGGGTCGCGAGGAGGGGTCGGCCGGTGCGGAGGACGAACTCCGTGAGGCCCTTGCCGGGGTGCTTCGGCGCCGGCGCCGAATCGTATTCGTCCACGAAGTAGGGGAAGGTGATCAGGTCGGCCCGTGCGTCGTAGAGCGCGATGTAGAAGTTGCGGGCCGGCATCAGCTCGCCGACGATGCGGTGGATCGCGGCGTACAGCTCCTGGAGGCTCGGCGACGTGAGGGCGGCGGTCGAGATCGCGTAGGTGGCACGCTGGATGCGCTCGGAGCGCCGCGCCTCCGTGATGTCGCGGACGACGGTGACGCGCAGCGCCCGGCCCTGGTACGGCAGCACGCGCCCCTGGATCGCGACCTCGAGGAGGGTGCCGTCCTTCCGCAACCCGCGGACCTCGTAGGGGTCCAGCGCGTTCGCGGCGACGTTCGCCGCCAGGCGCGCCGCGTCCTCGGGCACCACGAAGTCGGTGATCGGCCGCCCGATGACCTCGGCGCGCTCGTACCCGACCATCGCCGCGAACCGGGCGTTGCAGTCCACCATCCGCCCGGCCTCGGAGACGGCGATGCCCTCGAACGCCGCCTCGGAGAGGAACCGGAAGCGCTCCTCGCTCTCCCGGAGCGCCTTCTCGGCGGCCGTGCGGGCGGTGATGTCACGGACGATCGCCTGCAGGTGGAGCTCGCCGTCGATCGTGAGGGCGTTCAGCGACACCTCGGCGTCGAACGGCTCGCCGTTCTTGCGGATGTGCTTCCAGTAGAAGCGCTGCGGGATCCCCGCGCGCGCCGCGGCGATGTAGGCGAGGGCCTTCTCGGCGGAATCCCGCCCGTCGGGCTGCAGCGGCGGGGAGTACTCGATGGGCGTGTGGCCGACCATGTCCGAGCGGTCGTGCAGGCCGAAGATCTCCATGCACTTGGGGTTGATGTCCACGAAGACGGCGCCCGCCATGAGGAAGATCGCGTCGTCGGCGGTCGCGAACAGCGTGCGGAACTTCTCCTCGGTCGCCTGCCGGGCCTCCCCGGCCGTCTTTCGCCCGGCGTGGGCCGGGCGTGTGGAGGGGCGTTTCCTGGAAGGTGCCATCGCTGCGCCTCCGTGCGGCCGAGCGCGCCGCGGCGCCGGCTCGGGGCGGACGCGCACGCGCTCCGTCGAAGGTAGGGACGCGCGCGGCCCGGGGCCAGCGGGCAGGAAACTCGCACCGCGGCCCGTCCGTACGGTCGCGGGAGCGCCGCAGGGCAGCTATTCTGGTAGGACGCGCCCGGCCAGCGGCCCAGAGAGCGCACCGACGATGACCGAACCCTCAACCGATCTCTCGCGGCTCCGGATCGACCGCGACGCACCCAGCCCGGGTGTGCGCCGGGCGTTCCGCACCACGCTCGTCATCGCGGTGGGAGTGGTGGCCCTGATCGTCGTCCTCGCGGTCTGGCTCCGCGGGAGCGGTGCTGCGGCGAACGTCCAGGTGGCCGTCGCGACAGTGGTCGGCGGGGGCGGGCCGGCCGGGTCGGGGATCGTCGCCAACGGCTACGTCGTGGCCCGGACCCAGGCGTCGGTCTCGGCGAAGCTCCCCGGGCGGCTGGCGTATCTCGGCGTGAGCGAAGGGTCCCACGTCACCGAGGGCGAGGTGATCGCGCGGCTCGACAACGCCGACTACGCGGCCGCCGTGACGCAGGCCGACCGCGACCAGCTCCAGCGCGAGGCGCGGCGGGCCCACGACGTCCGCGCCCAGAATCCGCAGCTCATCTCCCAGCAGGACATGGACGTCGCCGACAGCCACGCCGCCCAGTCCGACGAGCGCGCGCGCGCGGCCTCGTCGCGGGTGTACGCGGCGGACGCGGGGTTGCGGTTGGCCCAGGCCAACTACGAGAACACCCTTATCCGCGCCCCGTTCACCGGCACCGTCCTGCGGAAGGACGCGGAGGTCGGTGAGGTGGTGGCGCCCTCGGTGGGCGGCGGCCTCACCCGCGGCGCCGTGGTCACGATGGCGGACCTGGCCACGCTCGAGGTGGAGGTGGACGTCAACGAGGCGTACATCGCCCGCGTCCGCGGCGGCCAGCCGGCCCGCATCACCCTCGACGCCTATCCCGACACGAGCTTCCGCGGCACGGTGCGCCTCATCGTGCCGACGGCCGACCGCCAGAAGGCCACCGTGCAGGTCAAGGTCTCCATCCTCGACCACGACCCGCGCATCCTCACGGAGATGGGCGCCCGGGTCGAGTTCCTGGAGACCGCGCGCGGCCCCGCCGCGCCCGCCGCGCGGCCGCGCGTCGCGGTGCCGGCCGAGGCGGTCCACTCCGACGGCGGCGCCACGGTGGTGTGGCTGGTGAAGGAGGGCCGCCTGGAGCGCCGCGAGGTGGAGGCGGGACCGGTGAGCGGCGGGATTCGCGAGGTGCGCTCGGGGCTGACGGGGGGCGAAGTGCTGCTCCTCTCGGGGGTGGCCGAGCCGCGGGAGGGAATGAAGGTGAAGGCGGCACCCCGCTCGTAGCCCCTATCACCCATCACGCATCTCCCATTACCTATCACCCATTACCTATCACCCATTACCTATCACCCATCACGTCCGGTGCCTATGGCGCTCGTCGCGCTCCACGATCTCACCAAGAGCTTCCAGCGTGACTCCCAGCCGATCGTCGTCTTCGATGGGCTGGATCTCGAGTTCGCCGAGGGGAGTTTCACCGCGCTGATGGGGCCTTCGGGGAGCGGCAAGAGCACGCTCCTCAACCTCATCGCGGGACTCGACAAGCCCACCGGCGGCACCGTGACGGTCGGGGGCGCCGAGGTCAGCGCGATGAACCCGACCGAGCTGGCGGCGTGGCGCGCCCGGCACGTCGGGTTCGTGTTCCAGTCGTACAACCTCCTGCCGGTCCTGACCGCCTACCAGAACATCGAGCTACCGCTCCTCCTCACGAAGCTCTCGAAGCGGGAGCGGGGCGAGCACGTGCGGACCGCACTGGAGGTTGTCTCACTCACCGACCGGGCGGAGCACTTCCCCCGGCAGCTGTCGGGGGGGCAGGAGCAGCGGGTCGCCATCGCTCGCGCCATCGTCTCGGACCCGACGATCGTCCTCCTCGACGAGCCGACCGGCCAGCTGGACGCCAAGTCCGCCGCCGAGATCCTGGCCCTGCTCCAGCGCCTGAACCGGGAGTTCCACAAGACGATCATCATGGTGACCCACGACCCGCACGCCGCCCAGGCGGCCAGCGCGGTGATGCACCTCGACAAGGGAGTGCTCTCGGCGTGAGGTTCCTCCCGCTCATCTGGGCCAACCTGACGCGCCACAAGCGGCGCACCGTGCTCACGACGGCGAGCGTGGCGCTGGCGCTGTTCCTCTTCGCGTCGCTCCGCTCGGTCGTCACGACCCTCAAGGCCGGCGCGGACGTGGGGAGCGAGTCGCGGATGATCGTGCAGAGCGCCAAGGCGATCGTCTTCTTCCTGCCGATGAGCTACCGCGAGCGGCTCCTCGCGGTGCCGGGCGTGGCGGCCGTGACCTGGGCGAACTGGTTCGGCGGCGTCTACCAGGACCCGAAGAATTTCTTCGCGAGCTTCGCGGCCGACGCCGAGTCGTACCTCGACATGTACAAGAGCGACCTCGAGCTGCCGGCGGACCAGCGGGCGACGTTCCTCCGGGAGCGCACCGCCTGCGTGGTGGGCAAGCACCTGATGGACAAGTACGGCTGGCGCATCGGCCAGGACATCACGCTCAAGGGCACGATTTTCCAGGGCGACTGGACGTTTACGATCCGAGGGGTCTACCGGGCGGTGGATCCGGCGTTCAGCGAGGACGCCCTGGTGTTCCACTACGAGCTGCTGTACGAGCGCAATCGCAGCTGGGTGAATCCGGGGTGGTACGTCCTCCTACTCAAGGACCCATCCATGGCGCCGCAGGTGGCGGCGGCGGTGGACGCGATGTTCAAGAACTCCGCCGATCCGACGAAGACCGGCACCGAGCGCGCCTTCAACGCCAACTTCGTGACGATGTGGGGCAACGTCTCCTTCCTGATGGACTCCATCGGGATGGCGGTCGTCTTCGCGATTCTCCTCGTGGCCGCCAACTCCATGATGCTCTCGGCGCGGGAGCGGACCAACGAGGTCGGCATCCTCAAGACCGTCGGCTTCACCGACCGGCTTCTCTTCGGCCTGGTGATGACCGAGGCGAGCGCCATCGCGCTGGGCGGCGCGGTGCTCGGCCTCGGGGCCGCGAAGGCGCTCTACCGGCCCACCGGCTTCAGCGCCCTGGGCTTCCTCCCCGGCTTCGACGTCACCCCGGGGACGCTGGGCCTCGGGCTGCTCATCGCGGTGGCCCTCGCGCTGGCCAGCGGGCTCGTGCCCGCGCTGCAGGCGGCGCGGCTCTCCGCCGTGCAGGCCCTCCGGCACGTCGAATGAGGATCCCGCTCATCTACAACGTCCGCAGCCTGCTGCGGCGTCCGGTCCCGAGCGCGATGACGGCCGCCGGCGTGGCGCTGGTGGTCGCGGTGTTCATCGCGATGCTGGCGCTGGCCAACGGCTTCAAGATGGCGCTGGTGCGGACCGGCTCCCCCGACAACGTGCTGGTGCTCCGCAAGGGCGCCGACTCGGAGCTCGCGAGCGGCATCTCGCGCGCAAGCTCCGAGATCCTCGCGGCCCTGCCGCAGGTCGCGACCGGCTCGGACGGGCGGCCGCTGGCGAGCCCCGAGGTCTTCGTGCCGATGAGCCTCGACGCGTCCAGCGGCGGAGGCGACCGGCTGGTCGTGACCCGCGGCGTCTCCGCGCAGGCGTTCGAGGTGCGGCAGAACGTGCGGATCGTCGAGGGGCGGCGGTTCGCCCTCGGACGGGACGAAGTCATCATCGGCACGGCGATCGCGCCCCGGCTGGCGCACAGCGCGGTGGGCGACACCATCCACTTCGGGGGCCGCGGCTGGCTGGTCGCCGGCCACTTCTCCTCCGGCGGCTCCGCGTTCGAATCGGAGATCTGGGGCCAGAACGAGCAGCTGATGCCGGTGCTGCGCGGCGAGTTCTTCCAGGTGGTGGCGCTGCGGCTCCGCAGCGGCGCGCTCTTCGACGAGGTCAAGCGGACCGTGGAGGACGACCGCCGGCTCCAGCTGGACGCGCACCGCGAGTCGGACTTCTACGCCGCCCAGTCCACCGTGCTGCGGGTCATCCTCAACTTCCTCGCCGTCTTCATCACCGGCATCATGGCGATCGGGGCGGTGTTCGGCGCGGTGAACACGATGTACGCGGCTGTGGCGTCGCGCACCAGCGAGATCGCCGTGCTGCTGACCCTCGGCTTCCGGCCCCGCAGCGTCCTGGCGTCCTTCCTGACGGAAGCGACATTCCTGGCGCTGGTGGGCGGCCTCTTCGGGTGCCTCGCGGCCCTGCCGATCAACGGCATCGTGACCAGCACCACCAACTGGTCGTCGTTCTCGGTGATCGCCTTCAGCTTCCTCGTGACGCCGCGGATCCTCCTCTACGGCGTCATTTTCTCCCTCGTTATGGGGGTGCTCGGCGGCTTCTTCCCCGCCCGCCGCGCCGCCCGGATGCCGGTCGTCCAGGCCCTTCGCTAGCCGCACGGGACGGGCGGCCCCGCCCGTCCCGCGGGAATTGGCACTGACGCCGTCACCCGGGCGAATGTACGCTTAGATAGCGCAGACTCGCCTGCCTCTCCGAGACCGACCGACAGACCCCTCGGCGCCAGATCGTACCGTTTCCAGGTTGCGTCACCCGGCGGGGCTTCACCGCCGGCCACCGACCGACCGCCCTCTCCCCCCGGAGCGGGCAGACCGGAGGGCATCGATGCCACACCAGCGTTCGCGCCAACGCCATGAGTCGGGGAAGAAGACCGATATCGGCATCCACCAGGCGCGCCACGATGCCTCCGCGGTGGCACTGTGGGCGCACCTCCGCGATCGCCGGTGCGACGGCTTCCACTTCCGGCGAGCGGCGGCCGTCCTCGGAGGGATCGCGGACTTCTACTGCGCGGCCGCGAAGCTCGCGGTGCAGGTGGTGGGCGCATCACGCGTGGCGGACAAGCTCGAGGTCGCCCGGAACGAGCAGGCGCTCGCGACCTCCGGCCTGCGGGTCCTCCGCGTGCCGGCCGGCACCGTCGCCCGCGACCCGCGCGCCGCGGCCCGGCTCGTCTCCGATGCGCTGATGGAGTGCGGCCACGCCCCCGGCCCGGCCAAGGTCTCCAAGCACCACTTCGGCCCCGGCCCCGTCGGCGACGTCTGGTAGAACCCGGAGCGAGCCGCTACGGCGCGCGAGCCGGAGCCGCCTGCGCCGCCGCGCCGACGTTCCGCGCTGTCACGTAGAAGTTGTCGTCCACGGTCAGCCCGGCCGCTTGCGCGGAGGGCACCGGCAGCGTCTGCCACGCCTCCGTCGGACGGAGCATCCGCGTCCCCATCCCCGGGATGTTCACCCGCACCGGCATGTCGAAGCCCGCGACCACGTTCGCCCAGCGGTAGGAGAGCTGGGTCCCCTCGACCCGGTACTCGAACGCCGGGACCATCGTCGTGGTCAGGTACTGCGCGAACACCTTGTTGAAGTCGATCCCCGCCTCGCGGCTGATGTAGTCCTGCACCTGCCGGCCGGTCACCGTCTGGTGCCGGAAGGTCGCATTCAGGCCGCGGAGGATACCCCGCCACTTCGCGTCGTCGTCGATCACCTGGCGGATGGCGTGCAGCATGTTCCCGCCCTTGGGGTACATGTCCCCCGACCCCTCCGCGTTGACGCCATACGCGGGGACGACCGGCCGGTCGTTGCGGATGGCGACGCGCGTCCCGATCGCGTACGCCGCGCCCGCGGTCCGCCCCAGCAGGCACTCCGTGTAGATCCCCTCGGCATAGTTCGCGAACGACTCGTGCACCCACATGTCGGCCTGGTCCTGCATCGTGATGTTGTTCCCCCACCATTCGTGTGCGCTCTCGTGGACGATGATGAAGTCCCACTGCAGGCCGAGGCCGGTGCGCGAGAGGTCGCGCCCCAGGTAGCCGTTCTGGAAGTGGTTCCCGTACGCCACCGCGCTCTGGTGCTCCATCCCGAGGTGCGGCGCCTCGACGAGCTTGTAGCCGTCGGCGTACCAGGGATACGGGCCGAACCACCGCTCGAAGCAGCGCAGCATCGGCGTGGCCTGCCGGAACTGGCGGTGCGCCGCGTCGAGGTGGTAGGCGAGGGGCCAGAAGTCCATCGTGAGGCGGCCCGCCTCGCCGTCGAGCGTGTCGGCGTAGTGGGCGTACGTCCCCGCGTTGACGGCGACGTCGTAGTTGTTGATCGGCTCGGTCACGAACCACTCGAAGGTCGTGGTGCCGTCGGCGTTGTGCGTCGTGGCGCGTAGCCTGCCGTTGGAGACGTCCACCATCGGGTCGGGCACGGTGATGGCGATGCGCTGGCTGTCGGGCTCGTCGGCGAGGTAGTCCTTGGTCGGCCACCAGACGCTGGCGCCGAGCCCTTCGTTGGCGGTCGCGATCCAGCGATTGCCGAGACTGTCCTGGGCCCAGATGAAGCCGCCGTCCCACGGCGGGCGGTGCGCGGCGCGCGGTTTCCCGTGGTACCACACGGTGACCGTTTTGAGGTCGCCGGCCCTCTGGCGGGCGGCGAGGGTGACGAAGAAGGCGTTCCCGTCGCGGCGGTAGGCGAGCTTCCGGTGGTCCTGCACGATGCTGTCCACATCAAGGGGGACCTGGAGGTCGATCTGCATCTCCTGCGCGGGCTGGACGACACGATAGGTGATGCCGTTCCAGCCGCGGATGCTGCTGTCGGCGGGGCTCACCGTGACGTGGAGGTCGTAGAAGGCAGCGTCCCACCAAGCGCGCGCCGGGCCGTTGGAGCCGCGCAGCGTGTCGGCGTGGCTGTAGCGGGTGGTGTCCTGCGCGGCCGCGCGGCTCGGCGGACAGAAGACGGCCAGGGAAATGACAGCGGCGGACAGCGGGATGCATCTCATCGGCAGGTCGGGGCGTGGGTGAGTGGCGTTGGGGCGGACCCTGCAGGATGGCCAGGCGAGGAGCGGGAGGCAAGCGTGGTGGGGTGGCCCGTAGACATCAGCCGTCGGCCGTCAGCGAGGCATCACGCCCGCAACACGAGAGCGGCTCCGGTCGCCAGGAGCCGCTCCGGAGCATCACATGTGGTTGGGCCGGAGCCCTTCCGCGCCCTGAACTCTCTTCGGCCTACGGCTGGCGCTTCCTCGCGGGCGGCGTCGCCGGCCTCGGCGCGGGACCGGCCGGTCGCCGAGGAGCCGGCGCCGCCTGTCCCGCTGCCGGGTTGGCAGGCTGCCGAGGTACCGGTGCCGCCTGGCCCCCCGCCGGGCCGACGGGCTGCCTGGGCGGCGGCGCCGCCGGGCCCGCTGCCGGGTGCGGAGGATACTCGGGATCGCGCCGCGCCCCGGCCGGCTTGCCCGCGCGCAGGTTGTCAATCTGCTGCGGCTCCAGCGGGCGCCCGTTGTCCGGCTGCATCGCCTTCTGGCGCTGCGGGAACGGCACATTCTGCGGCGGCGGCTGCTGCCGCGTGATCAGCACGGGGGCGGCTTGCGCAGCCGGCAGCTCTCGCCTCACCACCAGGGGCCGACCCGGGCCGGCGGCCTGCGCCGGCCGCGGGGGAGGCGCCGTGACCCAGGTCGGTCGCCGGCCCGTGGACGGCCGCGGCTCGGGAATGCCACCGGCCGCGGCGCTCGCGCCCGGCAGAACGAAGGCATGCGGAGCGATCGGCGCCGTGGCGAAGCGCTGCGCCGGCTCGCCGAGCACCCGGCCGGCGATCGGCCCTCTACCCTGGAAGCCCGTGGTCGGCACCGCCGTCATGCCCGGGCCGCGGTTCCGGTACTGGATCCGGTTGATGTAGGTGACGTCGGTGATCTGCGCGATGTTCGTCGCGTTCCTGATATTGGTGACGTTCACCTTGCGCTGATACTCGCCATCGTGGTGATACCAGGGGTAGTACGGCTCGCCGGGGCCGAGCGGGAACCACGCCTGCGCGCCGGCCGACGACCCGTCCACGAACACCACCAGCGCCGGGGCGTAGCACGGCCGCACGGCCGCCGGACCCGGCAGCCACCCCCATGCTCCCCGCCCGTACAACCAGCGGCCGTAGTGGAACGGCGCGTAGCCCCAGCGCTCGTGCTCCACCCACGTCCAGCCCCACGGCTCGATCCACACCCAATGGCCGTAGCGATAGGGAACCCAACCCGCAGGCACCCCGGCGGGATACCACACCGGGCCATACGACGGATCCACCTGCCAGGCGCCGGCCCCATCCAGATCGTCGTAGCCCGGGATGTCGCGGCTCACGTACTGCGCGGACGCCGACGCCTTGAGGCGGCTGTCCCGCTCGGCGCTCCACTGGTCGAAGCCGTCGGGTGCGTGGGGCGGCACGCTCGCCACCTGGATGGGATTGATGCCGCTGATCCGGATGGCCTGCCCGCTCTGCACCACCTGGGCGACGCCTCCCGCCGTCCATTGCAGGCTCCCCTTGCCCACGGTCACCGTGATCGCGCTGTCGCCCGGGGGCGCGTCGATGCGGTAGTCGCCCACGTCGAGCAGCGTCAGCGCGCCGTGAGGCGTGTCCACTTCGACCGAGTCGCCGGGGGCGAGTTGATACACGCTGACGCGGATCGTGCCTTGCGTCAGGCCGAGCTGCAGGAACTGGTCGGTCAGGTCGGTCACTGTGAGATCGGCCTGGTCCGCGGCCCGCACGACGACCGAGCCGATCTGCAGCTCGGCGCGGGCGCCGCGATCCGCGTAGACACGATCGCCCGTCGTCATCGGGTAATTCAGCGTCGCCGCGCTCCAGGCGGTATCGCCCGAGGGCTGGAACGAGACACTGCCCGACACGAAGCCGATCCGGGCCATCCGGGCCGGAGGATTGCCGCCTCCGGCGGCGGGGACCTGGGCGAGCAGCGTCCCCGCCAAGGCGGGGAGCAGAGAGCCGAGCAACAGCGGGACGCGGCGCATCAGTCGCTCCGGACGTGGGGAGTGGCCACCAGCCGACCCTTCACCTTATACACCCTCGTACGCGCCAGGTCCATGCCGGTCACGCGGGAGGAGAACGCTGCCGGCGGCTCGCGGTTTCGGCTGGCACGACACCGTGGCCAGCCGCGGCGCTCGGCTCTTCTCCAACGGGTCGGACGCATCCATCGTACAAGTAGGATGGGTCAGAGGCAGCGGGTTCACTTCGGAGGCGGGATGGCAAGCAGCACGGCACTCGTGTCGCCGCAACGGCTCGCCGCGATGGCGGTGGTGCTCCTGATCGCCGCGTGCGGCAAGCCGGCGAGTGGGCCGCAGCGCCCGCCGGTCCCGGTCACGCTCACCGTGGCCCGGCGCCAGGCGGTGCCCTATACGATCGTCGCGAGCGGCGTCGTCACGCCGTCGCAGACGGCCCTCGTGTCGGCGCAGGTGGACGGGATCATCACCAGCGTCGCCTTCCACGAAGGGCAGGACGTCACCCGCGGCCAACCGCTGTTCCAGATCCAATCCCAGCAGTATCAGGCGGCCTACCAGCAGGCGCAGGCGGTGCTGGCCCGGGACCGCGCCACCGCCGACAACGCACGGCTCGAGGCTGACCGCTACGTGCAGCTCGCGCGCGACGGCGTCGCGACCTCGGAGGAGGCGGAACAGATGCGTACGACCGCGGCCGCAGCGGTCGCGCAGGTGCAGGCGGACAGCGCCGCCGTCGCCACCGCCCGTTTCAACCTCGACAACACCGTCATCCGCGCCCCGATAGGCGGGCGGACGGGCAGCCTGCTGGTGCACGAGGGGAACTTAGTGCACGCCTCAGGCTCGACCAATCTCGTCACCATCACCCAGCTGCGCCCGATCGACGTGCGCTTCGCGGTGCCGGCCTCCGAGCTCGGGCTCATCCAGCGGTTCAGCGTACGTGGCGGACTCCCCGTCGTCGCGAGCTACGGCCCCACGCCGGACGCCTCGGACTCGACGGCGGACACGGCCCGCGCGCCGGCGGCCAGGCCCCAGGCGGCCGGGCCCCAGGCGGCCCGGACCCACGCCGGCCGGGCGCCCGCCGCAGCCTCCGCAGCCGCAGCCGCCGCACCGGCCGCCGAGCCGGGGACGTTGACGTTCATTGACAACGCCGTGGACACGACGACCGGGACGGTGATGCTCAAGGCCAGCTTCGCCAATCCGACACGGACGCTGTGGCCCGGGCAGTTCGTCTCCGTGCTGCTGCGCCTGTTCACGGAGGACCACGCGCTGGTCCTCCCGACGCAGGCGGTGCTCACCGGACAGCAGGGGCCGTACGTCTACGTCGTGGATTCGACCGGCGCCGCACAGTCGCGGCGCGTGACGGTCGAGCGCACCGCCGGCACCCTGGTGATCATCGGGAGCGGCCTGCGCGGGGGAGAGAAGGTCGTCGCCGAGGGGCAGTCGCGCCTGACGCCCGGGGCCAAGGTGAGCCTGCCCCGGTCGGACTCGGCGGGAACCGCAGCGCCGGGCGGGGGGCGCCGCGGCGGCGGCGGGCGCTCCGGCGGCGGGCGCTCCGGCACCTGACGGATGAGCTTCACGGGCCTGTTCATCCGGCGCCCGGTCATGACGACGCTGCTCATGATCGGCATTCTCGTGTTCGGCGTCGTTGGCTACGTGGGCCTTCCGGTCAGCGACCTGCCGACGGTGGACTACCCGACGATCAACGTCAGCGCGAGCCTGTCGGGTGCAAGCCCCGAGACGATGGCGGCCACGGTCGCGACCCCGCTCGAGAAGTCGTTCTCCGCGATCGCCGGCATCGACAACATCACCTCGACCAGCTCGCTCGGCTCCACGCAGATCACGCTCCAGTTCTCGCTCGACCGCAACGTGGACGCGGCCGCCCAGGACGTCAACGCGGCCATCTCGCAGACGCTGGTCCAGCTGCCGTCCAACATCATCCCTCCGTCCTATCGGAAGCAGAACCCGGCGGCCGCACCGATCCTGATGTTCGCGCTCACCTCCAGCGTGCTGTCGCTGCCTGCGCTCGACGAGTACGCCGAGACCACCATCGCGCAACGCCTCTCGATGGTCGACGGCGTGGCGCAGGTCTCGGTGTACGGCTCCGCGAAGTACGCGGTGCGGATCCAGCTCGACCCGGACAAGCTCGCGACCCGCGGCCTCAGTATCGGCCAGGTCGCGGCGGCCGTGCGTTCGGAGAACGTGTTGATCCCCACCGGCGTGCTGTATGGCCGTGACCAGACGCTCACGATCCAGGCCACGGGCCAGCTGCCCAACGCCGCCGCGTTCCGCCGGCTGGTCGTGGCGTTCCGCCACGGCGCCCCGATCCACCTCGAAGAACTCGGCAGCGTGTTCGACGACGTGCAGAACAACAAGTCGGCGGCGTGGTACAACAACGACCGTTCCATCGTGCTGGCCGTCCAGCGCCAGCCCGGCACCAACACGGTCGCGGTCGCGACGGCCGTCAAGGCCGCCATGGCGGAGATCACGCCGGATCTGCCCTCCTCGGTCAAGGTGAACGTCCGTTACGACCGGTCCGTGTCCATCGAGAGCGC
>JBEKGT010000027.1:0-12847 GCA_050012655.1 Gemmatimonadales bacterium
ATCGGCCTCGCGGCGCTGCTGGCCGCGGTGGCCCTACCCGCCGCGGCCCAGGCGCCGCGGCCCGCCTACCTCCCGGCGATCGACACGATGGCGATCCGGGCCCACACCTATCTGCTGGCCCACGACCTCCTCGAGGGCCGCGGCACGGGGCGCCGCGGCGCAGACCTCGCCGCGCTCTACCTCGCCACGGAGGCCGAGCGCCTCGGCCTGCGGGGCGCGGGGCCGGGCGGCAGCTACTACCAGAGCGTGCCGGTCGTCGAGGCAACGATCGATTCGGCCCGCACGCGGCTCGCGCTGGTACGGGAAGGGACGCGGGAGGAGTTCGCCTACGGCCTCGGCTTCATCCCGAACGTCGGCACGACGCGGACCCTGGTGCCGTTCGGCGGGGAGCTGGTGTTCGTCGGGACGCCTCAGGACCTGCTGAAGGGGCTTGCAGGGTTGCCACCCCTCACCGGACGCGTCGCGGTGGTGCTGGGGACGTTCGGCGCGGACATCCGGGCCGCCGACACCCTGCGCGCGCGCGGCGCGGCGGGGGTGATCCACCTCGTTGGGAGCGACGAGGCATACGCACTCTACTCCCGGAGCCGTGGCCCGTCGCGGATGTTCCTCGACCCCGCAGCCGGGGCGGTCTCCTCGTTCATCCCCGACATCCCGGCGGTACTCGCGAGCCCGGCACTGCAGCGCGCCATCGTCGCGGCGTTCCCCGGCGGTGGCGCCGAGCGGCCCGCGGGACCTGTCGTCCTGACGGGGGTGCGCGTCGAGGTCGGCATCGGGGTCACCACCCGATCCCTGCCGGCGCGCAACGTCGCCGCCCTGCTGCCGGGCGCGGACCCGGCCCTCGCGGGCGAGGTGATCGCCTACACGGCGCACTACGACCACCTCGGAATCTCGACCCCGGACGAGCACGGCGACTCGATCTACAACGGCTTCTCCGACGACGCCGCGGGCGACGCGATGCTCCTGGCGATCGCCAAGGCGATGCAGGCGGGGCCGCGGCCCGCCCGCTCGGTGCTCTTCCTTTTCCTGACGGGTGAGGAGCGCGGCCTCCTGGGGTCCGACTACTACGCGGCGCACCCGCTCATCCCCCCCGCGCGGACCGTGGCCGACATCAATCTCGACGCAGGCGCGCCACCGGGATTGTGCGTGAGTTGGTTCCTCGCCGGCGCGGACTCCTCCACCTTCGGCGCCCTGGCCATCGAGGTCGCCCGCCGGGCCGGATGGCAGGCGCAGCCCGCCGCGGCGAGCCCCAACACCGACTACTTCCCGCTCCTGCGCATCGGCATCCCCGCGGTCTTCGTCATTCCAGGGCCCGGCGCGTACGAAGGGATGACGGCGGAGTCGTCGAACGCGCTGCGGCAGCGGTGGGAGCACTACCACCAGGCCGGCGACAACTGGTACGCCGACTTCCCCTTCAGCGGCCTGGTGCGCAACGCTGATTACGCGCTGCGGCTGGGATACGCCGTCGCGTCGGGCCCCCGCCCGACGATGACGACACCCCACTGAGCCGCGCCCTCAGTTCCGGACGCTGCCGGTGGGCAATTCGTAGAGGACCGTGGCCGTGCGGCGGTCGCGCGGGGTGAGCGCAGAGGCGCCGCTCGTCGGGTACAGGGCGTCGCGGGGATCGGGGGAGTGTCCGAGCCCGAGGGCGTGCCCGAGCTCGTGCAGCGCCATCGTCGTCATCTGGCGCGGGGTGATCGCGCGGCCGCCGGCGAGGTGCGTGGCGAGGAGGATGCGGACCCGGATGATTTCGCCGGCGCCGTTCCACGTCACGTCGGCCCTCCCCTCGCGCTCCGCGTCGATCGTGTCCGCCCACGACACCACCACGTCCGCGTGCGCCGAGTCGGCCAGGGCCTCGAACCGGACGGGGAGTCCGACCTGGTTCCACTCGGCCATCGCCCACCCGGCGGCGTCCACGAACTCCCCCTGGAAGCCCGGCGCGTCGGAGCGCACGACGGCGACGGTCAGGGACCGCGCCCCACGGACCCCCCAGCGCCGCACGGTGGAATCGCTCCCGGCGACCGTCTCGGCGAGGTAGGACTCCGCCGCCACCGCGGCGATGCGCTCACGGAGCGCGGCCCGCTCCGCCGCGCCGCGCTGCGGCGTGGGGACGGACGCCGGCCGCCGCCCTCCCGCAGCCTCCGGGGCCGGCCCTGCCTCCGGCGCGCCGGGCGAGCGGCCGCGCGGCCACGCCCCCCACAGGGCATCCCCTGCGATCACGGCGAGGAGGGCGGCGGCGAGCAGCAGGATCGGCGCTCCCGCCGTGCGGCGTGCGGTCATCTGCGCTAATGATGAGCGGCGCGCCGGCGCCGGGCAAACGCCGTGTGATTGCGAAACGCCCCGCGAACGGCGAAGTTGCGCCCGTTCGCCGACCGTGTTCGACGCGTCCCGTGCGCAAGGCGCCGACCTGACACCCACGTGCTGATCTCTCTCCCCGCTCGTACCATCGTCCGCTGGCGCTGGCCGATCGTGATCGCCTGGGTGCTCGTGGCGGGCGCGATGTGGCCGGTCGCACGCGAGATCCACGACCGCCTGCAGGTGGGCGGCCGGGACCTGCCGGGATCCGAGTCCACGCGGGCCGAAGCGATCATCCGCGCCCGCTTCGCGTCCTCGTTCTCGTCCTTCGGCGTCGTGGCCGTGCGGCACCCGTCGCTCACAGTGGAGAGCGCGCGGTACGGCGCGTATCTGGACGCGCTGGTGGCTGCGGTGCAGCGCCTGCCCTTCATTCAGAAGACCGTCACGTGGCGCACCGCCGGCGACCCGTCGTTCGTGAGCCCCGACGGCCACGTCACCTTCCTCGTCGTCGGGATGCGCGAGCAGACGGATGGCGCGACGTCCGAAGTCCCCATTCTGCGCGAAGCGGTGCTCGCGACCCAATCCGCCTCCGGTCCCGACTTCACCACCTACGTCACCGGCAGCCCCGCCTTCGACTACGACACCCGCACCGTCGCGGCACAGGATTCCGACCGGCTCGAGCAGCGCCTGCTGCCGCTAACCTGGGCGCTGCTCATCCTCGTCTTCGGCGCGCTGGTCGCCGCCTTCGTGCCGGTGGCGGTGGGTTTCATCGCCATCTTCGTCGCGACGGGGATCGAGTCGATGCTGGCCGGCCTGATGCCGATGTCCATCTTCGTGCTCAACATCACGACGATGGTCGGCCTCGGCGTCGGCATCGACTATTCCCTGTTGGTGGTCACGCGCTTCCGCGAGGAGATGGCCTCCGGCGCCGATCGCTTCGTGGCGGCCGAGCGTACGATCCGGACGGCGGCGCAGGCGGTGCTCACCTCCGGCGGGACGGTGATGGTCGGGGTGGCCGCGCTGATGATCGTCCCGATCGTCGAGACGCGGTCGGTCGGGCTCGGCGGCCTCATCGTGGTGTTCACGTCCGTCGCACTGTCGGTCACCTTCCTCCCGGCGATCCTGGCCATCCTCGGCCACAACGTGGACCGCCCGAAGTTCCTTGCAGCACGGCTGGCGGCATTCCGGAAGGAGACCGGGTGGACGCGCTACGCGGAGAGCATCGCGCGCAACCCGGTCCGCGCGCTGGTCATCTCCGGTACCATCATCCTCACCCTCGCCGCGCCGTCGCTCTGGCTGCGGATCGGCCTGCCGGTGGCGAACTGGTTCCCGAAGGACACCGACTCGGCTCGCGGGCTCGCCGTGCTGCAGGACATGGGGCAGGGGGGTGCGCTGCAGCCGATCCGGGTGGTCATCCAGATGCCGGCCGGCACGCCGGCCCTGGACCTCGACCGCCTGCGCGGCCTGCGGATCCTCGGCGACTCGCTGCGCGCCAACCCGCGCGTGCAGCAGGTGCGCGGCCTAGTGGACCTGCGGCCCGGCATTCCCCTCTGGCAGTACGTGCAGCTGTACGGCGATACCGCGAAGGCCCGCGCGCGGATGCCGGAGATCTTCAACACGTATCTGAGCCGCGACGGCTCGGCCACCGTGATGAACGTCTTCCTGCGTGACACCGTCACCCTCGACGGTGCGCTGCAGGCGGTGCGCGAGGTGCGCCGGATCCGCCTGCACCCCATCCCGACCCTGGAGCGCGCCGGCATCCTGGTGGGGGGCTTCTTCCCCTCCGCCCTCGACTTCCGGGACCGCCTCGTCCACGAGTTCGGGATCATTGTCCTGCTGGTGCTGGGGGTCACGGCGGTGATGCTGGCGTTGGTCTTCAAGTCGGTGCTGGTCCCCGCCAAGGCCGTGGTGATGAACACCCTCTCCGTGGGGGCGGCGTTCGGCATGACGGTGGTCGTCTTCCAGTGGGGGATCGGCGGGTCGCTGATCGGACTGGAGGGGCCCACCAAGGCGATCTTCGTGATGGGCCCGGTGCTCGTTTTCGCCATCGTCTTCGGGCTCTCGATGGACTACGAGGTGTTCCTCCTCTCCCGGATCAAGGAGGAGTTCGACATCTCGCACGACAACGACCACGCCACGATCGCCGGACTCTCCGCCACCGGGCGGACGATCACCAGCGCCGCCGGGATCATGATCCTGGTCTTCGGGGCGTTCGCCTTCGCGCGGGTGATGGCGGTCCAGATGATCGGCTTCGGCCTCGCCGTGGCGGTGCTGCTCGACGCGACCGTGATCCGGATGGTCATGGTGCCTGCGGTGATGCACCTCGCTGGTCGCTTCAACTGGTGGCCCGGCTACCGCCGCCGCGGCGCGCCGGGCCACTATCGCCGCGCCAGTGGCGGCACCCCGGGCAAGGGTCCCTAGCAGGACCGCCGGCTAGTGCTCCCCCGCCCGCCGCTCGCGCGGCCCGGGAGGCGGGAGCCGCTCCCCCCAAAGGTCCCAGTGCCACGCCGGCACCCGCTCGCCCGAGCGCGGGTCGCGCAGCGGCTTGTACTGGAGCCAGCGCGCGTCGAGGCCGGCCGCGCGCCCCCACGCGAGCAGCGCCTCGCGGTCGCCGCTCACCAGGTGCGCCATCGGAGTGTCGTCGAGGGTGAAGCGGTGGAGCCAGAGCCCGCCGTCCAGCGCGTACGAAAGCCCGTCCCGGCGGTGTGTGAACTCGCGCCAGGTCACACCGGCACTAATTGCAGGTGACCTGGCCTTCGACGGTGGCCGCCCCGATCGGCGAGACGCTCCCGATGAAGAGGAAGCACTGCCGCGCAAGGCCGGTCCGCGACGCGGTCGCGGACCATCCCGCCACCGTGGCCTGATTGATGGTCACGTTGATCCCGGTGGACGGGTTGTAGGCGGGCAGGGACGACAAGGTCGTGGCGTACGACGCGTTGTCGTAGAAGTACGCCTCCTCCGCCGTGGCCAGGTTCCGCAGGTCGGACTTCATGGTCGCCATGAAGGCCTTCTCGCGGGAGTTGGCCCAGCGCGGCACCAGCACCGCCGCCAGGATGCCTAGGATGACGAGCACGAGCAGCATCTCGATCAGCGTGAACCCGCGCTCGCGCCGCACGCGCACTCCGGTCAGAAGGACGGGGCCCCCAGAGGCCCCTTCGTGAACCTATGGCGCGCGCCCGGGGGCAGCAAGCTCAACTCCCCGCCTTGGCGTCCAGCCAGTTGTCTCCGATGCCGACGTCCACCACCAACGGGACCGCCAGCGCGGCAGCCCCCTCCATCTCCCGCCGGACCAGGGCCGCCGTTTCCTCCGCCTCCGTCGCGGGCGCCTCCACCACCAGCTCGTCGTGCACCTGCAGCAGTATCCGCGCCCGCCGACCTCCCCCCAACAGGTCCGCCAGCCGGACCATCGCCACCTTGATCAGGTCCGCCGCGCTCCCCTGGATCGGAGAGTTCGCGGCGATCCGCTCGCCAAAGGCGCGCACGTTGAAGTTCGGATCCCGAAGCTCCGGGACGTAGCGCCGCCGCCCGAAGATCGTTTCCACGTAGCCCCGGTCGCGCGCCTCGGCCACCGTGCGGTCGAGGAACGCACGCACCCCCGAAAATCGAGTGAAATACTCGTCAATGAATCGCTGGGCTTCGGCGAAGGTGACGCCGATGCTGCGGGAGAGGCTCCGCGCACCCTGCCCGTAGATCGTCGCGAAGTTGATGGTCTTGGCGCGGGCGCGCATCTCGGCCGTGACCGCCTCGGGCGCCACGCCGAAGATGACGGCGGCGGTCTGCCGGTGGATGTCGCCCCCGGCGCGGAAGGCGGCGACGAAGGCGGCGTCGCCGGAGAGGTGGGCGAGGAGGCGCAGCTCGATCTGCGAGTAGTCGGCCACCACGAAGCGCCATCCGGGGCGCGGCACGAACCCGCGGCGGATCGCCTCGCCGCGCGCCGAGCGGACGGGGATGTTCTGCAGATTCGGGTGGGTGGAGCTGAGCCGGCCGGTCGCGGCGCCGATCTGATTGAAGGACGTGTGGATCCGGCCGGTCTCGGGGTCGACCTCGGCGGGGAGGGTCTCGAGGTACGTTGAGAGGAGCTTGGCGACCTCGCGGTACTCGAGCAGGAGCCGGGGCACCGCGTGGCCCATCGCCGCCAGCTCCTCGAGGACGTCGGCGTCCGTCGAGGGGCCCGTCTTGCCCTTCTTGAGGACGGGGAGCTGGAGCTTGTCGAAGAGCACCATCCGCAGCTGCGGGTTCGAATTGAGGTTGAAGTCGGTGCCCGCTGCGGCGCAGACGGCCTTCTCGATCCCTTCGAGGTCGGCGCGGAACTCCCGCGTCAGCCGCTCGAAGAGCTCGCGGTCGATCGCGATCCCTTCCCACTCCATCGCGACGAGGACGCCGACCAGCGGCATCTCGACGTCGCGGAAGAGCGGCTCGAGGCCGTGGTCGCGGAGCGTGGGGAGGAGCGTGTCGCGCAGGCGCAGGGCATAGTCGCTGTCGGCGCAGCAGTAGTCGGCGGCCTCCCGGACCGGGACCTCGGCGAACGGCTTCTCGGACCGGCCGCGGCCGACGAGGTCCTGGAAGGTCCGCATCGTCGCGCCGAAGTGCTCCTGCACCAGCGTATCGAGGGCGTGGGAGCGCTTCCCCGGGTCAATCATGAAGCTGGCGATCATCGAGTCGAAGGCAACGCCGCGAAGCTCCACTCCGGCGCGGCGGAGCACCAGCCAGTCGTACTTGATGTTGTGGCCCGTCTTCGCCACCTCGGGGTCGGCGAGGAGATCGCGGAGCGGCGCGAGGGCGCTGCCGCCGATGGGCGGGAGGTTCCTCACGGCCGCCGTCTCCAGCATGTCGCCGCCCGGACGGTGCGCGAAGGGGAGGTACCACGCCGTGCCCGGCGCCACGGCGAGCGAGAGGCCCACGAGGTCCGCCCGCATCGGCTCGAGGGCGGTGGTCTCGGTGTCAATCGCGAAGACGCCCGCCGCCCGCGCGCGCCGGACCGCTTCGAGCGCAGCCTCCACCGTGTCGGCGACCGTATACGCGCCCACCGCCGGTGGTGCCTCCTCGCGCCTTGCCGCGAGCTGGCGCACGAGGCTGTGGAACTCCAACTCGGCGAGGAGGTCGAGGAGCCGGGGCCAATCGGGCTCCCGCACCGCCACGGCCTCGAGGTCGAGCTGCACGGGGACGTCACGCCGGATGGTGACGAGGTCGCGGGAGAGGCGCGCGCGGTCGGCCTCGGCGAGGAGGGCTTCGCGCACACGCTTCGCGGGAACGTCGGCCGCGTGGGCGAGGACGGCGTCGAGCGAACCGAACTCGGCGAGGAGCTTCTGCGCCGTCTTCTCGCCCACGCCCCGGACGCCCGGCACGTTGTCGGCGCTGTCGCCCACCAGCGCGAGATAATCCACCGTCTGTTCCGGCGGCACGCCGAGGCGCTCGGCGGCGTTGGCCAGCGTGACGTGCTGCTCCTCGACGGCCGCGGGGCCGCCGCGACCCGGGTTCAGGAGGGTGACCCGCTCACTGAGGAGTTGGTAGAAGTCCTTGTCGCCCGAGACGATCACCGTGTCGAGCCCGCGCGCCGACGCCTGGGTCGCGAGGGTGCCAATGACATCGTCCGCCTCGTACCCCTCGACCGCCACGAGCGGGATGCGGAACGCGCCGAGCAGTTGCTCGATGCGCTCGACGGAGCGGTCGAAATCCTGCTGGAGCTGCTCGTCGAGCTTCTCCCGGGTGGCCTTGTACTCGGGATAGGTCTCGTGGCGGAAGCTGGTGCCCGCGTCGTGCACCCAGGCGGCGTACGCGGGGCGGTGCTGCTGGAGGAGGCGCAGCAGGAAATTCACGACGCCCCACGCCGCGGACGTGTTCTCGCCCCGGCTGGTCGTGAGCGGCCGGCTCAGCATCGCGAAGAAGGCGCGGTAGATGAGGGCGTAGCCGTCCACGAGGAAGAGGCGGGGGGAATCGCTCATCGGTGCCCCAGCAGCGTGAGGGCGGCGCCCGCGGCGAGCGGGACGAGGACGTTGTCCACGCCGGGCCACGGCGCACGCTCGGCGAAAGTGACGAGAACGGCGCCGGCCGCGGCGGCGGGGGCGCCCGCTCCGGCGAGGAGGAGGATGGCCGCCGAGACCGCAGCGCACGCGGCCGAGCCCGCCGCCGACTTCGGCGCGCCGCGCCCGAGGCGGCGGCCGACCAGCGCGGCGGCCGGGTCGGCGAGCGCCGCGACGACGATGGCGGTGGCGGCGACGCGCGGCGCGAAGAGCCCCCAGCTCAGCGCGTACCCCCACGCGAGCGTGGCCGGTCCGCTCAGCGCGTGCGCCTCTTCGGGCCGGAAGAGGGATCCGCCGACGGCGTCCACGCCGCGCCAGGCCGCGGGCGAGGCGCGGCGCGCCACCTCGAGCGCGAGGGCGATGACGGCGAGCCCCCCGAACAGTACGAACCCCGCCGAGCGCCCCGGGAAATCGAGCGCGAGCGGCCCGAAGAGGCCGGAGGCGGCGTGGACGGCCCGGCGCCACGCCTCGTGGGGTGCGGTGCGCGCGGCTGCTCGGACGGGGCCTTCCGCGAGACCTCCGGCGGGGTCGGCCGCCGTCACATCGCCCGGCGCAGCCGGCTGAGGACCTGCAGGTAGCTGCTGCGCGACTGCGGATCGAGGCGGAGGCGTCCGAAGCCCGAATCGTCCACGAAGTAGAGTTCGAGCCGGTAGGTGTTGTATGTCCAGGTGATCTTCCGTCCCCTCCCCTGCATGCCCTGCGAGGGGTCGTACACCTGGTCGGGCTCGCCGATGGTGATGAACACTTCGCCGCGCTCGGTCATCCAGCCCGCGATCCCTTCGTCGGTGTAACGCTGGTTCGCGAGCTGGATGCGCGCGAAGTACTGGTCGAGCGCCTCGTTCTCCGGCGTCATCGGGTTGGGGTCGGTGTCGTGCCAGAAGTGCTGCCAGGCGGAGGCGCGCTGTTCCGGCGTCGCGCCGGCGAGACGGCGCAGTGTGTCCGCCGGGGGGTAGTACCGCAGGAGGCTGATCATGTCGTCGAAGTTCGTCACGGCCCACAGGTCGGAGAACGCGACGAGGAACGGTGCCTGGGCGACCTGCCCGCCGCCGACGATGCGGATCCGCAGCTCGTGGCGCCCGATCGACAGGGCGCCGGGCGGGAT
The DNA here is from genome assembly GCA_050012655.1 of Gemmatimonadales bacterium. Taxonomy (GTDB): domain Bacteria; phylum Gemmatimonadota; class Gemmatimonadetes; order Gemmatimonadales; family JACORV01; genus JADGQW01. The sequence continues at coordinate 9,415 of JBEKGT010000027.1, forward strand.
CGTCACGAGGCGCCCCGCGACGGGGCGCAGCGAATCCACCGGCACGGTGTCCTGCCAGACCGCGCGCCCCGCGGGGTCGCTCGCCTCGAGCGCGAGTGCACTCCCCGCGGGAAGTCCGTACGTCTCGAAGTAGAAGCGTACCGAATCGGCGCCGTATGCGACGGCACTGCGGGGGTTGGCCACCAGTGTCGGCTCGGCGGCGAAGCCCGCTCGCGGCTGGCCCTCATAGACCGCGATGGGATTGGAGACCGCGGGCGGCTCGAGGGCGGGGACCTCCAGCGTGGTCTCTGCGCGCGCGAGGTTCGGCCCGTTCCGGTCGCGCACCGTGATGCTGACGGCGTACTGGCCGGCGCGGACCGGGACGAACTGCTGGAAGATGACGCTCTCCTCCGTGCGCAACGTCTCGCGGAACCCGCTGATCCGGATGCGCTGATCGCGCGACACCTGCTGCGCGATCTCGGTGCCCTGGCGGAACGTCAGCTCCACCCGGTAGTCGGCGACGAACTCGTTTCCTTCGCGGTGGAAGGCGAAGCCGCGGTTGTGGAGGGAGAGCGCCACAAGGACGAGTGTGGTGTCCCGCGTCGGCCCGGCCAGCACCCGCAGGCCACCCACCACCGCGAGCGGGCCGCCGTCCGCGATCAACCCCATTTGCCGGAAGACCGCCGTCGGATCGAAGACCCGCGGCATCTGCTGCGGGGCAGTGGACGGCTCGGGAGAGCCGACCCGCTGCCAGGTGCCGCAAGCGGTAACGAGGGCTAGGAGCGGGATGGCGACGCGAGAAGCGCGGGGCGACGTGGGAGCCTCGATGAAAGGGGCGCGTTGGGACCCGGGGGCGGCGCGGGTAGATGACGGCAAGCTACGGACGTGCGCCTGCACCCGTCAAGCTGCGCGAAGCGCTCGACTTGCCGCCCGGAGAGGGCATCGGTACATTCGCGTAACCCCATGTCGTCCGAAGACCTTACAGGTTCTGTCGTCGCCGGTTATCACCTCCTCGAGCGGGTCGGCGAGGGCGGTACGGCCGTCGTGTACCGCGCCCAGCATCCGGGCCGCGGCATCTGCGCCTTGAAGATCCTCCGGCCGAAGATGCGCGCGGACCGCACAGCGGTGCAGCGGTTCCTCCGGGAGGCGGCGTACGGCGCGCGGGTCGAGCATCCGGGCGTGGTGCGGACCTTCGAGTACGGCGAGGCCCCGGACGGCGTCCAGTTCCTGGCGCTCGAGTGGGCCGAAGGGGAGTTGCTCGCGAAGTTCATCCGCCGGACCGGCCCCGTGGCGGGGACGCTCGCGGCGAGCTTAGTGCGGCAGACCGCGGACGCCCTCGCGGCGGCGCACGCGGCCGGCATCATCCATCGCGACCTCAAGCCCGAGAACATCATCTACGACCCGCGGACCCAGCGGGCGCGGCTGCTCGACTTCGGCCACGCGCGGGACGCGGACATCGGCCCGGAAGAGCGCCTCACGCGCACGGGGTTCTTCGTGGGGACGCTGCAGTACGTGGCCCCCGAGGCGCTGTCGGGGGCACTGGTGGGCGAGGCGGCGGACATCTACTCGCTCGCCACCATCGCCTTTCTCCTGCTGACGGGACAGTTGCCGTACACCGCCAAGTCCCCGCGCGAGCTCTTCCACCAGCTCCTGACGAAGCCCCCCAACACGCTGAGCGAGGCCCGCCGCGACCTCGCGTTCCCGCGGGTGCTGGAGGACGTCGTGGCGCGCGGATTGAACCGCGAGCCGACGAAGCGCCAAGCGTCGGTCACGGCCTTCGCGGTGGACTTCGCGACGGCCGTGACCCAGCCGGCGGCCCGCGCGCGGACCGGCTTGCTCGGTTCCCTGAAGGAGATGTTCGGCACGGGCCGCTGAGCGCCGGCCGGGGGGTGGGGCGGGTGACGGATCCACGATCGGCCGAGCACGGATGCCTCGTCGCCCTCCTGAAGGCACGCTCGGTGCTGCACGGGGACTTCACCCTCGCGTCGGGCCGCCGGTCCTCCTACTACATCGATTGCCGCCGCACCACCATGCACGCCGAGGGGCTCGATCTCATCGGCCGTCTGGGCCTCGCCGCCCTCCGCTCGCGCGGCTGGGCGGCGGACGTCATCGGCGGGCTCACCCTCGGTGCCGACCCCATCGCGTACGCCGTGGCGTGTGCATCGTGTGGATCCCCACCGGAGGTGCACGCCTTCACCGTGCGCAAGGTGGCGAAGGCGCACGGCGCCGGCCGGCGCATCGAGGGCTGCTTCGAGCCGGGAGCGACGGTCGTCGTGGCCGAGGACGTGATCACGACCGGCGGCTCGGCGCTCGAAGCGGTGCATGTGGTCCGCGAGGAGGGTGGGTCCGTCCTCGGCGTGCTGGCGGTGGTGGACCGCGAGGAGGGGGGCCGCGCCGCGCTCGAGGCGGCGGGGCTCGCGGTGCACTCGCTGGTCTCCGTGCGCGAGTTAGTGGAAGGCGCCCCGTGAGGGGCTCCGGCGCGTTCGCGCGGTTCGCCGACACCCTGCGCGGCGCGCACGGCGCGGCGGACGAGCAGCGCAGCCGCGACCTCGCCCTCTTCGCGCGCCTCCAGCGCCGGCGATGGCTGGCGATCGTCGTCAGCACGGGGCTCCTCGCGCTGGCGAAGGGTGCGGGCTTCGTCGCGGCACCGTACGGTCACATCGCCGGGCTCGGATCCGTCGCGCTCGTCTGGAGCCTCGCGTACGAGGTGATGCGGCGGCGCGGCTTCTACGCCTGGTACCACATCTATGTCTCGGCCGCGTGGGACGTGATGCTCGTCTCGCTGGCAGTCCTCGTCGCGGGCCAGGGCGGCCTCGTCCTCTTCTACTTGCTCGCGCTCGCCCCTTACCTCCTCGAAGCCGACCGTCCGGCGGGCGCAGTGGTGGCGCTCGGGTCGCCCTTCGCCTACCTCGCCACCCGCGTCCTTCACGCCCGCTGGTACGAGCCGGCCTCCGGCATCCGCGCGCTGTCCGACCTGCCGGCCGAAGCGTACCTCGACGCGGTGCTCCTCGTGATCGTCGCGCTGGCCATGCTCCGCGGGCCAACCGCTCTGGCGGCGCGCATCCGCGCGGCCCGGCACGTGATGGGGCGCGCCGAAGGAGGCGACCTCACCGCGCAGGCCGCCGCCTCGGCCGACGACGAGCTGGGCTACATGGAGCGGTCGTTCAACCAGATGCTTGGCGGCACGGGCGGGACGATTGCCGTGGTCCAGGGGGAATCGGATGAGGTCGCGGCGCACGCGGAGGAGCTCGCGGCGGCCGCCAGCCAGTTCGCGGAGACCAGCAGCTCGTCCGGGCGGGCGGCGGCCCGCCTGAACGCCGGCCTCGCGGAGCAGGAGCGTCTCGCCACCGTGAGCGGCGAGCGGGCAGCGGAAGCCGCCGCCGAGTCCGACTCCCTCCGCAGGAGCGCCGCCGGGATGGCCGAGCAGGCGCGGGGCCTCGTGGCGGCGGCCGAC
>JBEKGT010000028.1:0-12314 GCA_050012655.1 Gemmatimonadales bacterium
TGCGGTGCCCGGCGACGTTCAGCACGTCGTCCACCCGGCCGAGCAGCCAGAAGTAACCGTCGGCGTCCCGCTTGGCCCCGTCGCCGGGGAAGTAGTAGCGGCCCCCCCACTTCGACCAGTACGTCGCGCGGTAGCGCTCGTCGTCGCCCCAGATGGTCCGGAGCATCCCCGGCCACGGGCTCGTGATGGCCAGCAGCCCGCCGCCCACCGCGACGCGCTCCCCCTCGCCGTCGAGAATCTCGGCCTCCACCCCGGGGAACGCTCGCGTCGCGGACCCCGGCTTGGTGGACACAATGCCCGGAAGGGGCGTGATCAGGATCCCCCCCGTCTCCGTCTGCCACCACGTGTCCACGATGGGGCAGCGCTCACCGCCGATGAAGCGGTGATACCACATCCACGCCTCGGGGTTGATGGGCTCTCCCACCGTCCCGAGGAGGCGTAGCGAGGCGAGATCGTGCTTCGTGGCGTGCTGGTGGCCCCACTTCATGAAGGCGCGGATAGCCGTCGGCGCGGTGTAGAAGACCGACACCCCGTACCGCTCGACGATCTCCCAGAAGCGGTCCTTCTCCGGCCAGTCGGGCGCGCCCTCGTACATCACCTGCGTCGCGCCGAGGGCCAGAGGGCCGTAGACGACGTAGGAGTGCCCCGTCACCCAGCCCACGTCCGCGGTGCACCAGAAGACGTCGTCGTCCTTCAGGTCGAAGACGAGCTTGGTGGTGGCCGTCACTTGGGTGAGGTAGCCGCCGGTGGTGTGGACGATCCCCTTCGGCTTCCCCGTCGTGCCGCTCGTGTAGAGGATGAACAGCAGGTCCTCCGCGTCCATCCGCTCGGGCTCGCACCAGCCGGGCGCGTCCTGCATCAGGCGGTGCCACCAGTGGTCCCGCCCCTCCTTCATGTGGACGAATGCCTCGTCACCGCTCGATGCCGCGAGCTGCAGGCGCTGGACCACCACCACGTGGCGGATGCTCGGGCACGCTTCGAGCGCTTCGTCCGCCGAGCGCTTCAGCGGGATCACCTGGCCCCTGCGGTACCCTCCGTCGGCGGTGATGAGCGCCACGGCCCCGGCGTCGTTGATGCGCTCCCGCAGCGCCTCCGCCGAGAAGCCGCCGAAGACCACGGAGTGCACCGCGCCGATGCGCGCGCAAGCGAGCATCGCCACCACCACCTCGGGGACCAGCGGCATGTAGATCGCCACCCGGTCCCCGCGCGCCACGCCGAGGCCCTTGAGCACGTTGGCGAACTTGTTGACGTCCCGGTACAGGTCGCGGTAGGTGAGGGTCCGCCGGTCCCCCGGCTCCCCCTCCCAGATCAGCGCCGCCGTGTTGCGCCGGCTGGTGCGCACGTGCCGGTCGAGGCAGTTCACCGAGGCGTTGAGCTGGCCTCCCACGAACCACTGCGCATGCGGCGGGGTCCAGCGCAGCACCGCGTCCCAGCCGCGGTACCACTCCAGCTGCCGCGCCCACGAGGCCCAGTACGCCTCGCGGTCGGCGGCCCCTTCCACGTAGACGGACTCGGACCCGGCGTGGGCCGCGGCGCGGAACGCCTCGGTCGGCGGGAACTGCCGCTGCTCGTCGAGGAGGGTGTCGAGGCGCATCGAATCGGTCATGCCCGTCCTCCGGGGGATGGCGCGCGGGTGCGCGGGGGCGGCGGCCCGGGTCGTGCGCCCAGGGTGCCGTTCGGCGATCGGCTGTCGTGATGGTGGAGGGCGAACGCTCGCCGCGGAGTGCGGCTCCGGTCAAGGGGAGGAGGCAGCCGGTCGCGGCAGGGCGGCTGGCGCCCCCGCGTGCCGCGGTGCAACGTAGGGCGCCCCTTCCCGGGAGATCCCAGGATGTTCCGTCGCCCCGTTCGGCCCGGCACCGCCCCAGCAAACGCGCGCCGCTTCGCGCTTCTGCACGGCGCGGCCCTCCTTGCCGCCGCCCTCCTCACCGCGTCCGCCGCGCCGGCCGCGGCCCAGACCAGCTACCCCGAGTCGCGCGTTCTGCCGGTGACCGACACCCTCCACGGCGTCGCCATCACCGACGAGTACCGCTGGCTCGAGGATCAGCAGTCGCCCGACACCCGCGCCTGGATCGCCGCGCAGAACCGCTTCCGCGAGCAGATGATGGCCGGCGTGCCGGGGCGCGACGCCCTCGCGGCGCGCCTGCGGGAGCTGATGATGGTGGACGTGCTGGGCACGCCCACGGTGCGCGGCGGCCGGTACTTCTACACGAAGCGGGCCGCCGACCAGGACTACTCCGTCCTCTACATGCGCCAGGGCCCGGCGGGGCCCGAGGTGCCGATCATCGACCCCAACATCACCGCGGGGGAGGTGCCCATCAGCACCGGGTTGATGGACATCGCCGACGACGGGACGCTCCTCGCCTACTTCGTCCGCCGCGGCGGCGAGGACGAGGCCGTGGTCCGCTTCTACGACGTCCTGCGCCGCCGCTCCATCCCTGACATGCTCCCCAGGGCCCGCAACGGGAGCGTGCAGATCACCCCCGACAAGCGCGGCTTCTTCTTCACCCGCCAGACGCCCCAGGGCCCGCGCCTCTACTGGCGCGCCTTCGGCGCCGGCGCGATGGAACAGCTCCTCTACGGCGAGGGCCTCGGCAGCGAGATCGGACTGGGCGCCAACCTCTCCCGGGACGGCCGCTGGCTCCTCATCTACGTGAGCCGCGGCACATCGGGCGGGAACGACCTCTACCTGATGGACGCCGTGGCGAAGACGGCCCCGGTGGCCATGGTGACCGGCACCGACCGGAATTTCAGCGCCGACTTCGCCGGCGACCGCATCGTGATCCAGACCGACTGGGTCGCGCCGCGCGGCCGCGTGTTCGTCACGACCCCCGACGCGCCGCGCCGTGAGCAGTGGCGCGAGATCGTGCCGCAGGGCCCGTTCCCGATGGACGGCTTCTCGCTGGTAGGCGGCAAGCTCTGGATCCACTACCTCGACAGCGTGGTGGCCCGGCTGCAGGGCTTCGACCTCGAGGGCCGGCACTTCCGCGACATCGAAAGCCCGGGGGTCGGCAGCCTGAGCGGGCTCGGTGGCGACTGGGAGCGGGACGAGGGCTTCTTCTCCTTCGCCTCGTACAACGCGCCGACGACGTACTACCGCTATTCCGTCGCGCGGAACGTCCGCTCCGTCTTCTGGCGCCAGAACGTGCCCTTCGACGGGAACGGCTACGAGGTGAAGCAGGTCTGGTTCACCTCGAGGGACGGCACCCGGGTGCCGATGTTCCTCGCGCATCGGAAGGGGCTCGCCCTCGACGGCGCCAACCCCGTGTTCCTCACCGGCTACGGCGGGTTCAATATCAGCTCGACGCCGGGCTTCTCGGCGGCGTACGCGCTCTTCATGGAGCGGGGGGGCGTCCTCGCCGTCCCGAACCTCCGCGGCGGCGGCGAGTTCGGCGAGGCGTGGCACCAGGCGGGGATGTTCGCGCGCAAGCAGAACGTCTTCGACGACTTCATCGCTGCGGCGGAGTGGCTGGTCGCCAACCACTACACCACCCCCGACCGCCTGGGGATCGGCGGCGGGAGCAACGGCGGCCTCCTGGTGGGTGCGGCCCTGACGCAGCGCCCCGACCTCTTCCGCGTCGTGAATTGCCAGGTGCCGCTCCTCGACATGCTCCGCTACGAGCGGTTCCTCCTCGGCCGGTTCTGGGTCTCGGAGTACGGCGCCGCAACCGACTCGGCGCAATTCCGCTACTTGCGGGCGTACTCCCCCTATCAGAACGTGCATCCCGGCACGCGTTACCCTGCCGTGCTCTTCGAGACGGGGGACGGCGACACGCGGGTGGCGCCTTTGCACGCCCGCAAGATGACGGCGCTCGTCCAGGCCGCCACCTCGGCAAGCGTCGCGGAGCGGCCCATCGTCCTCAAGTACGACACCGAGGCGGGGCATTCCGGCGGCTTGCCGGTCGCGAAGCTGGTGGACGACGCCGCCACGCGGTGGCAGTTCGTGATGTGGCAGCTCGGGATGCTGCGCTGAGCCAACAGGTGAGAGGGTGAGAGGTCAGAGGTGAGAAGTGAGGGGAGACCGGGCCGGGTCTCCCCTCACCTTTCACCCCTCACCTCCGACCTTCCTCACGTCGCGACCTGCCCCCGGCCGGGAGACGCGCGAGCCCCTACGGCCGCTGCGCCGCCGCCGGCGGCACCGGACAGGCCGCGCCCGCCGCCGGGATCGTCGGATAGGTGATGCCCAGCTGCGCCAGGTAGCTCGGGAAGCGCGCGGGGTCGTAGTACCAGCGCTGCTGCTGCGGGCGGAAGCGCGCCATCACCTCGGCGTTCATCCACGTCGCCGGCCGGTCCTGGGGGCGCAGCAGCGGCTGGTAGTGCACCGTCTTCGTCTGCACGTTGCGGTAGTAGCTCCATGCCGAGTCCACCAGCGCGGGCGTCAGCAGGAAGTCCAGGATCGTCATTGCCATCACCTTCGCGCCCGCCGTCGCGCCCTTGTGGGCGAGGGGCGTCGCCATCGCGATGCCGTTCGACCAGTTGTGCCCCGGCAGCCCCGGGATGTTGGACGGATAGCGGAGCGTCACCGTCGGCACCGCCCACGACACGTCGCCGATGTCGTCGGAGCCGCCGCCGCGCCGCAGCTCCTCCGCCACCGGCGGGCGGAGGCTGTCCACCCGGCGCGCGAGCCCGCTGTCGGGCGCGCCCACCAGCCGCTGCACGGCGCGGGCCAGCCGCTGGTCGTCGTCGGTCCACGTGGGCAGTCCCACGCGCTCGATGTTCGCCTGCATCGTCTCGGCGATCACGCGGTTGAAGTGCTGCGGCCACGCCGCCCCGATGATCCGCGTGGAGGCGAGGCGGGTGCCGGTCATCATCGCCGCCCCCCGCGCGATCGAGTCGGCGATCGCGAGCATCTCCTGGATGTGCGGGTAGTCCATCTCCCGCAGGTAGTACCAGACGGTGGCGTGCGGCGGCACGACGTTCGGCTGGTCGCCCCCGTCGGTGATCACGTAGTGGGAGCGCTGCTGGAGCCGGAGGTGCTCGCGGCGGAAGTTCCAGCCCACGTCCATCAGTTCCACCGCGTCGAGGGCGCTGCGCCCCCGCCACGGCGCACCGGCGGCGTGCGCGCTCTGCCCCTCGAAGGAGTAGAGCACCGAGACGATCCCCGTCGCGTCCTGGTCCCCCCACGAGGTGCCGAGGCCCTGGCCGACGTGGGTGAAGAGCACCAGGTCCACGTCGCGGAACATCCCGTCGCGCACGTAGAACGCCTTGGCGCCGACGATCTCCTCCGCCACGCCCGGCCAGAGGCGGACTGTGCCGTGGATGTGCTCGCGCTGCATCACCGCCCGGACGGCGAGCGCGGCGGTGATGTTGACGGCGAGGCCGGAGTTGTGGCCCTCACCGTGCCCCGGGCCGTTCTGCACCATCGGCTCCTGGCAGGCGATGCCGGGCCACTGCGACGTGGCCGGCAGGCCGTCGAAGTCGGAGCCGAGGGAGATGACCGGCTTGCCGCTGCCCCACGAGGCCACGAACGCCGTCGGGATGCTGTCGAAGCGCTCCTCCACCGTGAAGCCGCTGTCGCGCAGCAGCCCCACCAGGAACCGCGACGACTCGACCTCCTGGAAGCCCAGCTCGCCGTAGCTGTAGAGCTGGTCGATGATCCGCGCGGTGAGCGGCTGGAGGGCCTCGATCTCGCGGGCCACCTCGCCCTTGAACCCGTCGAGGTGCGCGCGGAGGACGGCGTCGGCGGGCCGGGCGCCGCGGGCTCCGGCGGCGGCCGGTCGCGCTCGCGGGGGACGCTGGGCGCCGGCAGGTGCGGGGGCGGTGGCCGTGGCGAGGAGCGCCACGAGGGGAATGACGGAGATGCGCAGCGGGGACATCGGGGCGGTCCTCCGGCGAGCGGTGGCTTCCGTGTCGACGCGGCCTAAGATGTGCCGCGCGGCCGCCGGCCGCGAGGGGGAGCGCACCGCGCACTCCGGCCCCTCACTGCGGAGGGCGGGTGGAGTCGCGGGACGCGGGCTCGGGAGGGCGCTCGCCGCCCGGCGGGGCCCCGTCGCAGCGGCGCAGCCGCACCACCGCCGCGCGCCCGTCGGTGACGATGGGCTGGCGGGAGAGGTCCCGGCCGCGGCGGACGGCCCCGGGGAGGGGCACGTAGTCGAGCAGGCGGGCGCAGCCGGAGGCCTCCAACGCGCTCACGGTGAAGTCGCGCTCGGCATCGGCGTCGGGGTCCACGCGGTGGGTGGCGGTGCCCCGCAGGGGGCGCACCAGGACCCCGACGTCCTTGATCGCCGCTCCGACCCAGATCCCCGCGAGGCTGTCGAGGAGCCAGAAGCGCACGTGGTGGCGGATGCGGGCGTTGGGGCCCGGGAGCTGCCACGTCACGTCCTGGGCTCGCCCCTCGAAGTACTCGGTGCTGACGGGGGCCTCGTACGCCTGGTGGCCGAGGAGCATCGCGGTGATCTCGCGCGCCAGGGAGCGAGCCGAGCCTCGCGCGGCGGGCTGCCACCCCGCGGCCTCGAACGCGGCCTCGAGGTCGGGGCCGCTGCCGAGGAGGACGAGGTTGATGGGATCGCCGCCGCGCGTCCCCTTCCTGTTCTCCGCCTGCGGGACGAACTGCGGCAGCGTGGGGAGGGTGGTGAGTCCGCGGTGCTCCTCGATCCGGGTGCAGGCGCGGCGGACCGTCAGGGGCGCGAGGAGGCGCAGGCGGCCCACCTCCCCGGCGACGATGCGCACGGTGGGGCCTCGCCGCAGCAGCTCGAACCCGCCGAGGAGCGCCACCGGGAGCGCGAGCACCTCCGTCGCCGCCGCGACCGCCGTCGCCGCGATGGGGAGCACCGTCCGCCCGGCCCTGGCACGGCGGCCGCCCATCACCAGCCCGGAGTCGAGGACGTTGCGCGGCAGGGCGTACTCCAGCGAGTCGAGGACGGCCTCCACCGGGAGGCGCTCTTCCCGCCCGAAGGCGAGTTCCTCGAACCGGATCTCGAGAGCACCGGGGCGCCCGCCGCGCCCGGCGCCCCGCGAGAACGCCACGCGTCCGATGGCGCTGACGAACGGCGGGACCACCACGCAGCTGTCCACCGCCAGCGCGGCGAGCGTCTGCGCCACGACGACCGTGCCCTGCCGGTCCTTCCCGCTCGTGAGGCCGCGCAGGAACCGGATGGGGAGCGTGGCTCCCGCCGGGACGGTGATCTCCCGCTGGGCGAGGAGAGGCGGCGCCGGCGCTCCCGCGAGGAGGGCGCCCGCGAGGAGGAGGGCCCGCCCCCCTCGGTTCACCGCCGCCAGGGGCCCGTCCCGGCCGTCATTTCGCGGCGGCGGGGCTCGGCGCCGGCGCGTTCAGCCACCGTGCGATCCACGCGTGCACTTCCTCATAGAAGTGGCGGCTGTCCTCGCCGCGCATAATCCAGTGGTTCTCGTCGGGCCACACCAGGAGCCGGCTTGGCACCCGCTCGCGCTGCAGCACGCTCCAGAACTCGAGGGTGTTGTTGAGCGGGACGCGGAAGTCGTGCTCGCCGTCGCTGAGCAGCATCGGCGTGCGCATCGCGTCGGCGCGCTTGATGGGGTTCTGGTCCCGCCACAGCGCCTGGATCCGCGGGTCCTTCGACCAGTGCGGGCCGCCCATCGTCCGCTCCCGGCCGTAGATGAAGTCGCTGGTCCCCCACTGGCTCTCGAGGTTGACGAGGCCGGCGTGGTCGATCAGCGCTCGGAACCGCGTCGTGGTCGCCTCCAGCCAGGCGGAGAGGTGCCCGCCGTAGCTGGCGCCGCCCGCCACCTGCTTCGCCCCGTTGATGAAATGGAACCGCCGGATCGCCTCGTCGGCCGCCTCCACGACTTCCTGGCCCGGCCCCATCAGCGGGTCGCCCTGGATCCCCTGCGCGAAGCGCTCGCCGTACCCCGTCGAGCCGGAGTAGTCGGTCAGGAGGACGACGTACCCGGGGGCGTCGAGGAGGTGGTAGTTCCAGCGCAGCACGAACTGGTCGAGCCAGTCCGAGGCGGGACCGCCGTGGATCACGACGAAGAGCGGGTAGGTCCGCGTCGAGTCGAACGCCGGGGGCACCACCAGCATGTTGTGGATCTGCTTGCCGCGGCTCGAGCGGAAGGTGAACTCCCGCACCGGCTGCCAGTCGATGCGGGATGCGCGCTCGACGTTGAAGTGCGAGAGGAGGGTGCGCTCGCCGCTCGCCGGGTCGATGCGCACCGCCTCCGGCGGGTTCACCGCGCTCTCCCAGATCCCCGCGATGACCGGGGCAGCGGCCGTTCCCCCGACGTCGAAGCCGGCGATGTTGCCCGTGGTAAGCTGGCCGACCTCGACCACGGGGCCCCCGGCGGCCGCGACGCGGTACAGCTTCACGTGGCTGCCGTCCTCCGCCGTGAAGAAGATCGTCCGGCCATCAGCGCTGTACGCGGTGGCCCCGATGGAGCGATCGAAGCCGGCCGTCACCACGCGGCTCGCCCCCGCCGTCGGCCAGTCCCACGCCACCAGCCGTGCGTTGTTGTAGATGCGGCCGTTGTTGGGGGTCATCCGCGCATAGAGGGCGCCGCCGTCGGGCCCGAACTCCGGGCTGTTGTAGTCGGCACTGTCGACGGTGAGGCGCCGCGGCTCCGCGCCGCCGGCGGCGCTCACGAGGAAGAGGGCGCTCACCACGTCGGCGTACGCCGCCTGGTCGCGGTTAGTGGCCGCCGCGAAGACGACGCCCGTCCCGTCGGGGGTCCAAGCCGCGCCGCCCGCGACGCTGAAGCCTCCCGTCGCCCCGAGGGCGGTCCCGGTCAGGAGGTCCCTCGCGCGGGCGCCGGGCTCGAGCGACTGGACGAACAGCGAAGGCCGGCGTTCCCCGATCCACACGTCGAAGTTGCGGATGGGGAAGCCGTCGTAGGTGCGGACGTTGTACTTGCGTCCCCGCCGCTCCGTGGCGACGGTGCGGTTGGCGGAGTCCGAGGCCGCGCCCGGATACACCTCGCTGGTGAAGAGGAGCGCCTGCCCGTCGGGCCGCCACCGCGGTGCGCCGGCCCCCGTCGCGATGGACGTGACGCGCTGGGCCTCGCCGCCGCTCGCGAGGTCGAGCACGTAGATCTGCGGCACGGTGTCCTGCTCGCGGCGCGCCGAGAAGGCGAGCCGCCGTCCGTCGGGGCTCCACGCCGCGCCGCTTTCCCCGGCGCGCGTGTTGGTGATACGCCGGGGCCCGGCGCTGCCGTCGGTCGGCACGAGCCACAGGTCGCTCACCGTGCGTGTCTCGTCGTACGCGGGCTCCGTGACGGAGAAGACGGCCCAGCGGCCGTCGGGGCTGACGGCCAGCCCCGCGAGCCGCTTGGCGAGCCAGACGTCCTCGTGGGTGATGGGGTGGCGCGCGGATGGGGGCGCCTGCTGCGCCGCGAGGGCCCCGAGGGGCAGGGCGGCGAGGATCGCGAGAAGGAACGCGTGGTGGCGGATCATCGTCGGTCCTCCGGGTGCACGGCAGGGCCGCGGGGCGTGCGCACCGCGGACGGTGCGGGAGAAGATACTGGTTCTGCCGTGCGCCGCGAGCGGCTGCGCGCTCCCGCGACGGGCACGCGGCCGTGTATCTTCTTGGCCGGACGCCTCACCTCGGGAGCCGTATGAGCCGCATCGCAGGGAAGCTCGCGCTGGTCACGGGAGCCAGCTCCGGCATCGGCGCGGCGTGCGCGCGCCGCCTCGGCGCCGACGGCGCCCACCTCGTGCTCTGGGCGCGCCGGGCGGACCGGCTGGAAGCGCTCGCAGCCGAGGTGCGGAAGGCGTACGGCGTCCGGGTCACGGTCGCCGCCGTGGACGTGCGCGACCGCGCGGCGGTCGAGCGCGCCGCCGGCGCGATGGTGGCCGCGGGCCAGGTGCCCGACATCCTCGTCAACAACGCCGGCCTCGCGGCGGGGCTCGCCAAGCTCCACGAGGGCGACCCCGACGACTGGGACCGGATGATAGACACCAATCTCAAGGGGCTGCTCTACGTCTCGCGCGCGGTGATCCCCCACATGGTGCGCGCGGGGCGCGGCCACATCGTGAACATCGGGAGCATCGCGGGGCACCAGGTCTACCCGATGGGGAACGTCTACAACGCGTCGAAGTTCGGGGTGAAAGCACTAAGCGAGGGGATGAGCGTGGACCTCCTCGGCACGCCACTGCGCGTGTCGAGCGTGGACCCCGGCCACGTACGGTCGGAGTTCGCCAGCGTTCGGTACGCGGGGGACGAGGCGCGGGTGGACGCTCTCTACAAGGGCTTCCGGCCCCTCTCCCCTGACGACGTGGCGGAGGTGGTCTCGTATGTGGTGAATGCGCCGGAGCACGTCACGATCGCGGACGTCATCGTGATGCCCACCGCGCAGCGCAGCGTGCACGACATCTACCGGGACGAGGGTGCCAAGTAGCGGCGACCGGCCCGCGCGGGCGTCGGCGGACGCTCAGGGCGCGGCGGGCTTCACCTCGAGCCGGGCGCTCGTGACGAGCACAGGCTGGAGCGGCACGTTCTCGTCGCCGTGGCTCCGACCCACCGGCACCTCGCCGATGCGGTCCACCACCGCCTGGCCCTCGACGACCCTGCCGAACACGGTGTAACCCCATCCCCGCGCGGTCTCGTCCTTGAAGTCGAGCGCCGGGTTGTCCTTGAGGTTGATGTAGAACTGCACCGTGCCGCTGTTCCGGTCGCTCCCCCGCGCCAGGCCGACCGAGTACTTCACGTTCGACAGCCCGTTCTCCGATTCGATCCTGACCGGCGGGACCGACGAGGTGCGGACCATGTAGTCGGGAGTCATCATCCCCGTCTGGATGACGAAGTTGTGCTCGACGCGGTGCCAGACAAGGCCGTCGTAGAACTTGGCCTGCACGTGACGCAGGATATTGGCCACCGTGCTCTCGGCTCGGGTGCGGTACAGCTCGAGGACGATGCGGCCCATCGAGGTCTCGAGCACGACGCGGGGCAGGGAATCGGGCGGTGCGGCCGGGGCCGCGGCCTCCCGTCTGGCGCATCCGGCCGCCAGCAGCGTGGCGCCGACGACGAGCGCCAGGGGGTATCGGGCGGACATGGTTCCTCCTCCTTCGCCGGCAGGGGCGGCGTGGCTCCAACATACGCGCCGCCGCCGGGGTCCGGAATCCGCGGGCCCCGCGCGCGAGCGCTTGGGGGGGGCGGCGGCCCTGGGTAGATTCGACGGCGCGGCGCGGGCCGCGCACCATCGGGCACGGGAGGCAGCGATGCGGGTCTTCGTCACCGGCGTGACCGGATACATCGGCTTCAACGTCGCGCTCGCCTTCCGGCGGTCGGGGCACGAGGTCTGGGGCCTCGTCCGCAAGCCGGAGAAGGTGAACTACCTCGTCCGGCACGAGATCCACACCGTCCTCGGCGACATGGCGAAACCGGAGACGTACGCGGAGGCGGCCGAGCGATGCCAGGTCCTCGTCCACGCCGCGCACGACGGCTGGGGTGGGGTCGTCGGCCCCGACCGCACGGCGGTGGACACCCTCCTCGCCGCGGGCGGCCGGGGGGGAAAGGACCGGGTCTTCATCTACACCAGCGGCGTCTGGGTGTACGGCGACACCTCCGACCGGATGGTGGACGAGAGTTCGCCCCTCAACCCGGCGCAGGCGGCCGCGTGGCGTATCGCGCACGAGGAGCTGGTGCTCGGTTCGCACCGGGTGCGGGGCCTCGTGATCCGCCCCGGCTGCATCTACGGGAAGCAGGGGGGCCTTACCGCCTCCTGGTTCGCCGGCGCGACGGGGAAGAGGCCCTTCGAGGTGGTCGGTACGGGGTGGAACCGCTGGGCGATGGTGCACGTGTGGGACGTGGCCGATGCCTATGTGCGGGCCGCGGAGAAGCCGGGCCTCGGCGGGGAGGCGTTCAACCTCGCCGACCCCTCGCAGACGACCATCCGGGAGATGACCGCGGCCGTCGCGCAGGCGGCCGGCTACGCCGGCACGATCCGCTGGGTGCCGGTAGCCGAGGCGGCGAAGACGATGGGTTCCCTGGCGGAGGCGCTCGCCCTGGAGCAGCGCATCAACCCGCGCAAGGCGATGTGGACCCTCGGCTGGCAGCCGCAGTTCCGCGGCTTCGTCGAGGACGTGGCCACGTACCTGGAGGCGTGGAGGGCGTACAGCAGCTAGCTACAAGTCACCAGACGCCAAGACGCCAAGGAGGGCTGCCCCGCTCCCCTTGGCGTCCTAGCGTCTGGCACCTGACCTGTCCGTGTGTCCCTTGGCGTCCGGTTCCTGGTTACTGCGTCGCGCTACAGCGCGAGGCCGGCATCGTAGCCGTCGGGGCGACGTGGTCGAGATAGAGCCGCCGCACGACCGGCACCGGGATCGGCCCGTACGAGAGCACGGTGTCGTGGAACCGGCAGAGGTTGAACGCCTTCCCCTCGCGCCGCTCCGCCTCCTGCCGCAGTTC
>JBEKGT010000029.1:0-19274 GCA_050012655.1 Gemmatimonadales bacterium
CTGCGGATGCACTACGCCACGGCGGGCCACCCGCGGCGCGACGCCACGGGCGCCGCCGTCAACGCCGTGCTGCTCCTCCACGGCACCACCGGCTCGTGGACGCAGTTCCGGGCCCCCATCTTCGCCCGCGAGATGTTCGGGCGGGGCCAGCCGCTCGACACCGCCGTCTTCTTCGTCGTCGCCCCCGACAACATCGGCCACGGCCGCTCCAGCAAGCCCAGCGATGGCCTCCACGCGCGCTTCCCCCGGTACACCTACGACGACATGGTGGACGCACAGCGCCGCCTCCTGCACGAGGCGCTCGGCGTGGACCACCTTCTCCTCATCCTCGGCACCTCGATGGGGTGCATGCACGCGTGGGTCTGGGGCACACGCTACCCCGACGCGGCGGACGGACTCGTGCCGCTGGCGTGCCTGCCCACGGCCATCGCCGGCCGCAACCGGATGATGCGCCGGATGATTCTCGACGACATCCGCGCCGACCCCGAGTACGCCGGCGGCGACTATGTGCACCAGCCACGGGGACTCGCCGCCGCGCTCCAGGTCCTCTTTCTCATGGGGAGCGCGCCGCTGGTCCAGCAGCGTGAGGCGCCGACGCGGGACGCGGCCGACTCGCTCTGGGCGCGATGGCTCGCGGCGGCGTTGCCGCGCTACGACGCCAACGACGTCGCGTACGCGTTCGACGCGTCGCGCGACTACGACCCAAGCGCCGCGCTCGGCCAGATACGCGCGCAGGTCCTCTTCATCAATTCCGCCGACGACGTCATCAACCCGCCGGAGCTGGGCATCGCCGAGCGGCTCATCCGGCTCGTGCCGCACGGGGAGTTCGTCCTCATCCCGGTGAGCGAGCGGACCCGCGGCCACGGCACGCACACCGCGGCGGCCGTCTGGAAGCCGTGGGTGGGGCCGTTCATCGCCGCACTGGCGAGAGCGAGGGGGATTCTGCCCTAGAACGACCGGTGTGAGGGGGTAAGAAGTGAGAGGTGAGAGGAAACGTGTGACGGGGAGTCCGGTCCCCTCGTCCCGCGTCTCCTCTCACCTCTGACCTCTTAGTTCCTCACCCGCGTCTACTTCTCAGCCAGCCTCTCGTCCGCGAGCCTCACCACCCGAACGGTCTCTGCCAGTCGGATCCCTTCCTTCCGATAGCGCGCATCCAGCCGCTTGAGGAACTCGCTCACCAGCGGCCCGCGCGAATCGAAGTGGGTCGTCCGCAGGACGACGTTGAACTCCATCGCGGACTCCCCCGCGGTGTGGAAGCGGAGCACCGGCTCGTGCGCGCGCGCGCCGCCCGGCGCCTCGCGCTGGGCCTCCCGTGCCACCTCCAGCGTCACCCGTTCCACCGCCGCCAGGTCGCTGCCGTGCGCCACGCCCACCTTCACCGCCACCAGCTCCTCCAGGTCGGGGAGGTTGTAGTTGGCGGTGATGGCGCCGGCGAGCTTGGCGTTGGGCACGATCACGAGATGGCCCAGCGGCTGGCGGATCGTGGTCTGCGCCCAGGTGATGTCCTGCACGTACCCCTCGTCCCCCGACTCGAGCCGGATGTAGTCCCCCGGACGGACCTGGCGCGCGGCGAGGATCCGGATCCCGGCGAAGAGGTTGGCCAGGGTGTCCTGCAGCGCGAGCGCCACCGCCAGGCCGCCGACGCCGAGGGCGGTGACGATCGGCGTGATCGAGATCCCGAGCCGCTCGAGCGCCACCAGCGCGCCCAGGACCCAGATCGCCGCGGCCGCGACGTTGGCGATGAGGCTGACGCTCGGCAGCGCGCCGTCGGACGTGCTCTCCCGGAGCGCCTCCACGGTGAAGCGCGTCGCGGCCCACGTGACCGAGAGGATGGCCGCGACGAGCAGGGCCTGGCCGAGGACGCGGTCCGCGGTCGCGGGGAGGCGCAGCAGCTCGAGGGCGCCGTACAGGCCGCCGAGGGTGCACCAGAGGACCACCGGCCCGCGCAGCGCGTGCACCAGCACGTCGTCCCACTTCCACGGTGTCCGCTTGGCGAGGCCTGAGAGGTGGTGCAGCCCGGTGCCCCGCATCAACAGGCCGAGCGCGTACCCGCCGAGGGCCACCGCGGCGGGGGCGAGGTAGGTCGTGACGTCGCTGAACCGGTCAGTCATCCGATCCTCCCGGCGAGCGCGGCCGGGTACCGGGCGCGCAGCGCGGGGAGTAAGTTGCGACGTGCCCACCCCACCCGTCCAGCCGTACGCCCTGCCCCCCGTGCAGGGGCCCCGCGCGCGCCACGTCCTGGCGATCGTCGCGCTGGCCGTGGGCTCCGACGTCGTCGCGCTGTGGCTCGTCCGGTGGGTGGTGCCCTCCGCCACGGGGCTGCTCTTCGACACGCTGAGTCTCGCGCTCGCGACCCTCATCGGCGCCCCGCTCCTCTGGTTCGTCATCCTCCGCGCGTTCCATCGGAGCGCTCTCGCCGAGCGCTCGCAGCTCGAGGAGGCGCTCCGCGCCGCGCGCGAGGCCGACGCCCAGTACCACACCTTTGTGGAGAACACCCTCGAGGGGATCTGGGTCTTCGGCCCCGACGGGAAGACGAGGTTCGTCAATACGCAGATGGCGGCGATGCTCGGGTACGAGCCCGCCGCCCTGCTCGGCCGCACCTTCTTCGACTTCATGGACGAGGAGGGGCGCGCCTTCGCCCGCCTGGTCGCTACCGGCCGCCGCGGCGCCGGGCTCGCCGGGCGCTCCGACGTCCGCCTCCGCCGCGCCGACGGCGCCGACGTCTGGGCCGCGGTGTCCGCCACGCCCCTGCCGGCCCGCGCCGACGAGGGGCCGAGCTTGGTCGCGTTCCTCACCGACATCACCGACCGCAAGCGGGCCGAGGACGAGGCGCGCCGACTCGCCGTCGCGTTCGACCAGGCGGCCGACGCCGTCTGCATCACCGACGCCGACGGCGTGATCGTGTGGGTCAACGGCGCGTTCGAGAGGATCACCGGCTACGCGCGCCCCGAGGCGCTCGGCGCGACGCCCCGCATCCTCAAGTCGGGGACGCATGAGAAGAGCTTCTACGCGGACCTCTGGGCGACCATCAAGGCCGGGCGCGTCTACCGCGGCATGATGATCAACCGGCGCAGGGACGGCGAGCTGTACTTCCTCGACCAGACCATCACACCGATCGTGAACGACGGTGGCCGCATCACCCACTTCGTCGCCGCTGGCCGCGCCATCGCACCGGGCGAGAGCGCGGGCACCGAGGCGCGCCACCCGGCCACCTAGCCCGCCCGCAACGCCGTCGGTGCCAGGTCCCCGGCCGCCGGCCGCGCGATCCGGCGTGCGTGAGCGAGCCGAGCGTACTCGCCCTCGACACGAGCGGCGACGGCGTCGAGGTGGTAGTCCCGAACCACGCTCGGCTGGAGGGCGCGCGCCTCCGCCTCACATGCGTCCATCCGCGCGAGGGCGGAAGCGAGCGCCCGGCGGATCCCCGCGCGCGTGGGTGCCGGGCACCGCTGCGGCACGAAGTTCATCGCCGCCATCGCGGCGTAGTTCCCCTGTGTCACCACCGACCCGAGATAGCGCGGGTTCGCCGCGAGCAGCGGTACCCCCTGCATCATCGCCTCCAGGGCCACGCGCCCGACGCCGATCGCCAGCGCTGCGGCCACGAACGCGTCGGGGAGATCCGGGAGAAAGCCGCAGGGACACACCACCTCCCGGCTGGCCGCGTGATTGGCGGCGTCGGCCCGCGCACGGAGGAAGGGCGCGGAGGGGCCCTCGCCCGCGATGGAGAGCACGAGGTCGGGGAACTCCACCGCCAGGTCCTGTGCCGCGCCCGCCAGGGCGTCGAGGAAGGGTTCGTGCCGCGGGGTGAGCCGCCCGGCGTAGAGGACCAGGTGGCCGTCCGGCGCGCGCGCGAGGGCGGAGCGGCGCACGCCGTTCGGGATGCAAACCGTCTTCGAGGCGAGTGCGGGTTCGTGCCGGGCCACCAGGTCTGCGAAGAATGGCGACACGACGATGAGGCGGGAGAGCAGTTGCGCGGTGGCCGGCCACCGTGTGAGGTCGTGCTGGAGCTGGCCATGCAGCGTGACGATCACCGGCCGGCCGGCGAGCCGTCCGGCGAGGAGCGCCGTGAGCGTCGGCAAGCGCTGGTGTGCATGGAGCACGTCGATGCCTTCGCGGCGCACGAGATGTGCGAGGCGGAGCGCCAGCCCGTGGTGCAGCAGGTCGCAATACGCCACCGGGACGTGGACGACCGCCGGATCGAGCAGGGCGGCCTGATGGCCGTGCGGGGCCGCCACCCAGACCCGGTGCCCGCGCCGGACCAGCGCGCACGCGAGCTCGCGCACGTGGTTCTGTGCGCCTCCGCAGTCGAACTGCTTCACCATCAGCAGGATACGCATCGGCGGCATTCCACCGTGGGCGTGTTTCCCGCACTCTCCGTAGTTCTCCGGGTGGCACCTTTCGTGCCATCGTCGGGCCCGCCGCCGGACGCAGCGGGCGAGGCCGAATGCCCTGTCTGGCGACCCTGCGGGGGGCCGTCGTGGCGCGCGGCGTCCGGCCGAGCATCCGCCCCGGGGCGTCGCTGCTTCGGCACGGCCTTTGCTCTTGCAGAGGGGTGCCGGCACGAGGCCGGCGCATCGGTCCGGAGGAGTCCGTCGTGATGGAGCATGAGATCTACCGGTTCCCCCGCGAGCGGCTCGACGCGCTGATCGAGCGGCTCGGGCGGGAGTACCGGGTGGTGGCCCCGGTGCTGAAGGGCGTGCACCACGCGTGGGAGGAGGTGCGGCCGGGGACACCGGTCGCGCTCGAACATCCCACGACGCTGCTGCCGCCGCGCCAGTTCTTCGCCCCGCAGCGCGAGGTCCTGTACCGCTTCCGCAAGGGTGACGACGGGAAGGTGACGTTCGAGACGCCGCCCCCCGAGCGCCCGATGGCGCTCCTCGGCGTGCACGGGTGCGACCTCACCGGCCTCCGGGTCCTGCGGTCGTTCCACGAGTCCTCGTGCGGCGACCGGATGGTGACGGACCGGCTCGACCAGTCGTTCATCCTGGGGATCGCCTGCTGGGTGCCGTGCATGGCGGAGGCGTTCTGCCGCGACATGGGGAGCCTGGAGAACGAGATCCCGGCCGACTTGTACGCCTGGGACTTCGGCGAGGTGCTGCTGGTCAAGGTGCTGAAGGCGCGAGGCCGCGAGATCCTGGCGGACGTGGCGCCCCTCGAGGCGGCGACCGCCGACGAGATGGCGCTCTTGCGGCGGCGGCTGCGGGTGCGGCACGAGGCTTTCCCGACGCACCTGCGGTTCTCGCCGGCGAAGCTGCCGGTGGCGCTCGAGGCTGCGGAGTCGGACATCCTCTGGGAGGCGAACGCCGAACGCTGCCTCTCGTGCGGACGCTGCAACCTCGTCTGCCCGACCTGCACCTGCTTCGACGTGCACGACGTGGGGACGCTCGACGGGTGCTCGGGGGAGCGGGTGCGCTCGTGGCACGGGTGCCAGATCCCCGGCTTCACGCGGGTGGCGGGGGGCCACGACTTCCGGCCCACGCGCACCGCGCAGCTCCGCTACCGGATCTTCCGCAAGGGCAAGTACATGCCCGAGCGGTACGGGATGGTGGGGTGCACCGGGTGCGGGCGCTGCTTCAAGCACTGCCCGACGCACATCTCCATCCGCGACATCTTCCGCCAGGTCGGGGGGACGGCCTGATGGTCCCCTCGCGCATGGTCCCCGAAGCGTGCCGCGTGCTCGAGGCGGTGCCGGCCACCGGCAAGGAAGTGCACTTCGTGCTCGAGGCTCCGCAGCAGGAGCCGTTCCGGCCGGAGCCCGGGCAGTTCGTGATGGTGTCGCTGCCGGGGATCGGCGAGGCGCCGATCTCGATTGCGGCGATCCCCGGCGAGGCCACGCCGGAGGACACCTTCGAGCTGCTGATCCGGCGCGCCGGGCGGCTCACCAACCTCGTCACGCGGCTCAAGGCGGGCGACTACCTCTACGTGCGCGGGCCGTACGGCCGGCGCGTGGGGTGGGAGGCGTTCAAGGGCACGAACCTGGTGCTCATCGCCGGGGGCCTCGGCCTGGCGCCGCTCCGCCCCTTCATCCGCCGCGCGCTGTTCCGGCGGCAGGACTTCCGCCGCATCGACATCGCCGTCGGCGCGCGGAGCCCCGACGAGCTGCTCTTCCGCGACGACATCGCCTCGTGGTCGGCGCGGCACGACGACGTGCACGTCGGCGTGACGGTGGACGCCGCCAGTAACGGCTGGGGCGGCCGCATCGGCGTCATCACGACGCTGTTCGACGACATGCGCACCGACACCGAGGACGCCTACGCCTTCATCTGCGGCCCGCCGGTGATGTACCGCCACGCGATCCGCAAGCTCCTGGCGATGGGCTTCTACGAGAACCACGTCTGGCTCACGCTCGAGCGCCGGATGAAGTGCGGCATCGGGCTGTGCGGCAACTGCCAGATGGACGGCCTCTACCTGTGCCAGCAGGGCCCGCTCTTCAGCTACCGCGAGGTGCGGCACCTGAAGGAGGCGGTATGACCAGGGCCCCCGGTGCGGCGAAGCCGGCGCGCCCCAAGGCGGCCTTCTTCTCCTTCGGCTCGTGCGAGGGGTGCCAGCTGCAGGTCCTCTCGTCGGAGGACGTGCTCCTCGACCTCGTGGCCGTGGTCGAGATCGTGAACTTCCGCGAGGCGATCGACGACCGGCGCGACGACTACGACATCGCGTTCGTCGAGGGGTCGCTGGTGCGCCCCGAGGACATCGAGGAGATCCAGCAGATCCGCAAGAAGGCGCAGATCCTCGTCGCCATCGGCGCCTGCGCCTGCCTCGGCGGCGTGAACGCGATCCGCAACAAGCGGCCGACGAGCGAGCTGGCGAAGGACGTGTACGGCGGGCGCCAGGACGGCGTCTTCAAGACCCTGGCGGAGGCGGCGCCCCTCTCGAGCGTGGTCCACGTGGACTACGAGGTGCGGGGCTGCCCGATCGACCGGACGGAGTTCCTCGAGAGCCTCCGCTCTCTCCTCGCCGGCACCACCCCGACGGTGCCGCCGTTCGCGGTCTGCGTGCAATGCACGGTGCGGGGCACGGCCTGCCTTGCGAGGCGTGCCGCGGGTTCCACGACGCGCCCAACTTCGAGGCCCTCGGCGAGGCGTTCTTCCGTCACGAGATGCCGCGCACCCTGGCGGCGGAGAAGCTGCAGCTGTTCAACAACTTCAAGGAAGTCCGGGAGCAATGGGAAAAACATCTTCCATCGCCGTCCATCACGTAACGCGGGTCGAGGGGCACGGCAACATCGTCATCGACCTCCGGGACGGCCGCCTCGCGCGGTGCGACCTGGAGATCGTCGAGTCGCCGCGGTTCTTCGAGGTCCTGCTGAAGGACCGGCCGTACGAGGAGGCGCCCCGGATCACCTGCCGCATCTGCGGCATCTGCTCCGTGGGGCACGCCACCGCGTCGGTGCACGCGATCGAGGCGGCGCTGGGCGTGAAGCCCGGGCCGAGGACACGCGGGCTGCGGCGGCTCAACATGTGCGGCGAGTGGCTGCAGTCGCACATCCTCCACGCCTATTTCCTCGTGGCCCCCGACGCCTTCGGCGCCTCGTCGGTCATCCCCCTCGCGGGGGACCACCCCGACGTCGTCACCCGCGCCCTGCGCCTCAAGCGGCTCGCCAACGAGATCTGCTACACGGTCAGCGGCCGCCACGTGATGCCGATCTCCTACCAGGCCGGCGGGATGAGCTACTGGCCCACCCTCCCCGAACTGGAGGCGATGCGGGCCCGACTCGAGGCCGCGCGGCCCGACATCGACGCGACGGTGGACCTCTTCGCCACCCTCGCGTGGCCGCAGGCGGAGCGCGTGGTCGAGTGCCTCGTGGCGATGGACGAGGACGGCGCCTATCCGATGATGGGCGGCACGCTGCACTCGAGCACCGGCAAGACGTTCCCGGTGCGCTCGTACCGCGACGCGATGCACGAGTACCTCGTCGAGCACTCCGCGTCGAAGCACGTGAAGGGCCAGGACGGGACGCTGCGGGTCGGCGCGCTGCCGCGCTTCAACCTCGCCTACGACCGCCTGCACCCGCGCGCGCAGCTGGCCGCGCAGAAGCTGAACCTCGCCCCCGGCCTCACCAATCCCTTCCTCTACACGGCCGCGCAGGTCGTGGAGGCGGTCCAGGCGTTCGAGGAGGCGGTCGTCCTCACCGACGCCCTGCTGGCGGACCCCTCGCCGGAGGACCGCGCCCCCATCGCTCACCCGCGCGGCGGCGACGGCGTCGGAGTGTGCGAGGTGCCGCGTGGGACGCTGATCCACGAGTACGACATCGGCGCCGACGGCCGGATCATCCGCGCCAACTGCATCATCCCCACGGGCCAGAACCTCGCCTCCATCGAAGAGGACATGCGCGCGTTCATCCCCGCCATCGTGGAGAAGCCGAAGGCGGAGATCGCGCACTTCGCCGAGATGCTGGTGCGGGCCTACGACCCGTGCATCTCGTGCTCAGTCCACGTCTTGAACGTGGACTTCGCAGGTGATGAGTGATGGGTCATGGGTGATGCGTGAGGAGAGATAGGTGATGGGTGATGGGGAAGGTGGAGCGTGAGCGCCGCGTGCATCGTGCCGTACGCCGGACGGGCCGCGCTGGCGGCTGATGGCCGACGGCTGACGGTCGACGAGGAGATCGATCCCGTCGTCCTGTCCGTCGTGGGCATCGGGAACGTGCTCGCCGGCGACGACGGGGCCGGGGTCGAGCTCGCCGAGGCGCTGGAGCGGGCGGGGCTGCCACCAGGGGCGCGGGTGCGCCAGGCGGGGAGCGATCCGCTCGTGGTGCTCGAGGAGCTGGAGGCGGGACGGCAGGTCCTCCTCCTCGACGCCTGCCGCTTCGGCGGGAAGCCCGGTGCGATGACGTGGATGCGGCTCGACGATCCCCGCTGGCCCGCCGCCGCCTCGCCCCTCTCGCTGCACGGGCTCGATCTGCCCACGGTGTTCCAGCTGGCGCGCACCCTGCACCTGCCGCTGGAGAAGGCCTGGCTGCTGGGCGTCCAGCCCGCCGCCACGCTGGGAGGGCGGGGGCTGTCCCCCGCCGTCGCGAACGCCTGGCCGCACCTGGTGGATGGGGCCCACCGGGCCGTGCGGCGCCTGCTCGACGGTCTCGCCCCCGCGGACACCGCCCCGGCCCCCGCGGCCGGCGGCGTCGCCGCGTCACCAGGAGCGTGAGGATGATCGAGGAACTCAAGAAGTCGGATTTCTTCGTCGGTCTGGATGAGAAAGCGCTCGCCGCCGTCGCCGGATTCACCAAGAAGGTGACCTTCGAGGCGAACGAGACGGTGTACGAGCGGGACGCCGACGCCCCCTACGTCTACGAGGTCCTCAAGGGCCGCGTCCGGCAGGGCTTCGAGGTAATGCCCGGCACGATGGTCTGGTTCCAGACCAGCGAGCCCGGCGACCTCGTCGGCTTCGACGCCCTCATCCCCCCCCGCGTCCACAACATGAAGGCCGTCGCTTCCGAGAAGAGCGAGATGGTCGGCTTCGACGCCGACTCCCTCCTCGGCTACCTCGAGGCGAACCCCGACTTCGGCTTCATCTTCATGGAGCGCCTCGCGCAGATGCTCCTGCAGCGGCTCGACAACACCCGTCTGCAGGTCATCCACTTGATGCCGCCGAAGGATGCCGAAGGGCCGTCGCTGCGTAGGTGATGGGTGATGGGTGATGAGTGATGGGCGCTAGGTGATACGTGATAGGTGATAGGGCGGCGTGATAGGTGATAGGTGATGGGGGCAGCCCCAGCCCCCCCGCCACCTCCATCACCTCCATCACCTCTATCACCTCCATCACCTCTATCACCTCTATCACCTCTATCACCTTCATCCCCGCCCCTTCCGTTCGGCGGGCCCCTCCTTCAAGATTCAATCATGACTCCGACATTCGTATATCGTACCGCCCTTGTGGCGGCGCTCGGCGCGTGCCTGGCAGGGGGCGCGCGCGCCCAGGACCTCCCCGCGCTCGGCGACTCCGCCACGGCGCGCCTCAACGCCTCGCCCCGCCATGGCGAGTGGGTGAAGGTGGACGCCGGCGCTGGCGACACCGTGAACGCGTGGGTCGTCTACCCGGAGCGCCGGGACAAGGCGCCGGTGGTGGTCGTGATCCACGAGATATTCGGGCTCACCGACTGGGTCCGCGGCGTCGCCGACCAGCTGGCGAGGGAGGGGTTCATCGCCATCGCCCCCGACCTCCTCTCGCGCCACGGGCCGAACGGCGGCGGGTCGGAGTCGGTGGACCAGCAGGGCGCCGTGCGCCTCATCCGCGACGTCACCCCCGCCGAGGCGCAGCGGCGCCTGATGGCGGCGGGACGCTGGGCCGCCGCGCTCCCCGCGGCGCGGGACCGCATCGCGAGCGTGGGCTTCTGCTGGGGGGGCTCGACGAGCTACGCGCTGGCGACGGTGTGGCCCGAGCTCAAGGGCGCCGTGGTCTACTACGGCACCTCGCCCGACAGCACGGCGCTGGCGGGCGTCCGCGCCCGCGTCCTCGGCCTCTACGCCGGCGACGACGCGCGAGTGCTCGCGACCGTTCCCGCGGCGCAGGCGACGATGCAGCGGCTCGGCAAGCCGTACGAGGTGCACACGTATGATGGGGCCGGCCACGGCTTCGCGCGCGACCAGGCGGGGCGCGACGGCGCCAATGCGCGGGCCATCGCGCAGGCGTGGCCGCGCACGATCGCCTTCCTCCGGGAAGTCCTCGGCCGCTAGAAGGTGGCGTGGAAGAGGGGCACGGCGAGCGCGGGGCGGTAGATCCGCCGCGGCCCCCGCCCCCCGACCGGCACGAGCGCGGGCGAGACAAGGGGCATACTGAGCCGCGGCCCGTCGCCGTCCCACTCGAGGAGCGCCATGCCGGGCGCGGGCGCGCGCCCGCCCGGCGCATCCGCACCGCGTGCCGCCGCTCGCGCCTGCGCCATGCCCATTGCCAACCCCGCCGCGCTGGTGATGGCCGGGATGGCGATCGCGACCTTGCCGCTCGACGGCAGGAGAAGCAGGTCGAGGCCCCCGCCCATCGCCAGCCCGGCGAGGCCAAGGGCGCTCGTCATCCAGATCTGGCCGTCGGTGATGTCCCGCGGCGCCGCGAGTACCCCCCCCACCATGCCCGCGTCCCCCGCCAACAGACACGCCTGCGTGCCGGCATCCCCGGTGATGTCGAACAACACCTTTGCCACGAGCCCGAACCAGCTCCCCCAGAGCGCTCCCTGTGACGCCGACGCGGCCGTGCCGGCGCTGATGGGGTGGTGCTTCCCGTACCACGCCGCGGCGGTCATCCCTCCGACGCCCCCGGCGACGATCGCCACGAACGTGCCCTGCGCGGTCACGTTCCCCGCCAGCGTGCCGTACCAGCCCGCGGCCTGCCACGTGCCCCACCGGAAGCCGAACGTCATCGCTCGCGCCTGGCCCAGCGTCGGGTGGTGCGCCTCCACGTAGCTCCGGGCGGCGTAGTAGCCCGCCGGCCCGCCGACGATGAGGCCGAGCGCGTAGATGTTCGCGTTGTCTATGGCCGCAGAGGCGGGCACGGCGACGCCGAGCCAGACGCCATACAGCGTGCTCCACGCCAGCAGTTCGAGGCGGCCGCTCCGCTCCGGCTCCGCCGGCCGCGTCGCGCTCCAACGGCGCGCCTCGTCCGCCACGGGCGTGTCGCCGTAGCGCCGCAGGACCTCCTGCAGCAGGGCGCTCGCCGCCGCGCGGTTCCCCTGGGAGTCGAACCGCTTCGCCGCGTCGAGGAGGATAGCGGCGGAGTCGGCGCGGGTCGCCTGCGCGCGGACGGGGCGGGGCACCGCCAGCGCCGCAGCGGCGGCGAGCGCGAGCGCGGCGAAGACGGCGGTGGCGCGCGGCACAGGGACTCCCGGGAGGGGACAGCGCCAACGTAGGGCTGCGCGTCGTCGCCGCAAGCGTCCGTGCCCCCGGAGCGCCGAATGACGAGGACCTTACTCGCCATTGCGGGGGTACTTAGATTCCCGCCAAACCAGAGACACGCAGGCATCCCAGGACCGGAGGCATAGGGCCGATGTACCCGTTCTCGCTGCCGCCCCTCGCATACCCCTTCAACGCCCTCGAGCCGCACGTCGACGCGAAGACGATGGAGATCCACCACGGCAAGCACCACGCCGCGTACGTGAACAACCTCAACGCCGCGCTCGAGAAGACGCCCGACTGGCAGAAGGCGTCCATCGAGGACCTGATGCAGGGGCTGCCGAAGCTGCCGGAGGCCACGCGCACGGCCATCCGCAACAACGGCGGTGGGCACTTCAACCACTCGCTCTTCTGGAAGCTGATGGGCCCCGGGGCGGGAGGGGAGCCGAAGGGGGACGTGGCGGCCGCGATCGGGCGGAGCTTCGGCGGCTTCGACAAGTTCAAGGAGCAGTTCCAGGCCGCGGGGATGGGGCGCTTCGGGTCGGGGTGGGCGTGGCTGGTGGTGGACGGCGGGGGGCTCAAGATCGAGAGCACGCCGAACCAGGACAACCCGGTGATGGAAGGGAAGTCGGTCATCCTCGGGCTCGACGTGTGGGAGCACGCGTACTACCTCAAATACCAGAACCGGCGCGCGGACTACATCGGCGCCTGGTGGAACGTCGTGAAGTGGGACTACGTCGCGGAGCTGTTCGCCAAGTACACGAAGTGATGAGTGATGGGTGATGGGCGCTGGGTGATAGGTGATAGGGGCGAGGGGGCCGGCGACGGCTCCCTCGTCGTTCCCACCCCTTCCGTTGACGCCCTTCCCACAGCCCGGGTACCTTCAATGTCTGTTTCGCCCTGGTGGTGAAACTGGTAGACACGCCATCTTGAGGGGGTGGTGGAGCAATCCGTGCCGGTTCGAATCCGGCCCAGGGCACTGCAGGTCGGCAGTACTGCCACCGTAGCTCAGTGGTAGAGCTCTCGATTCGTAATCGAGCGGTCGTCGGTTCAAGTCCGACCGGTGGCTCTGATATCCGCAATCCCGTCACGACGCCTCGCGATCTCGCGGGGGGTCGCTGCGTTCCGGCCCCCTTGCCGCCAGCTCCGGCGCGCCCTCCCAAGGCCACCTTGACGCGGTCTTGACACCTCCGCGATAGGATTGGCGCGGCTCTCACGAGGGTGGCCGCGATGAAGTCCCGCACCTCGTTCTTCCTCCTGCTCATCGGGCTTCTCCTGTCCGGCTGCTCGGCCGCCCTCCAGCACCCCGGCTCGCTGCTCGCGCCCGGCCGGCGCATCCGCGTGGAGAGTCCCTTCTTGCCCGAGGACTCGCGGGTCGGGACGCTGGTGGCCCTCACCGGCGACAGCATCGCATTCTGAGGGGGCGTCGGTGCGATGGCGGTCGGCGGCGTCCGGCGCCGACTGACGCGCGCGTGACGCTCGCCCAACCACCTTCCGGGCAGGCGCAGCGGACTCCTGTCGGTCGTCCCCCCGCCCGCGCGGCGGGAAGGAGGTCAGGCATGATCAGGTCGATCGCACGCATCGCACTCGCCAGCGCCGTCCTCTCGGCGCCGGCCCTCGCCCAGACCCGGGAGACGGAGTACGGCGCGGACATCTCCATCCGGTGGTCGAAGCCGTCGTCAGGGGACGGGACGCTGCACATCGTGATGCCCGTGGACTTCCGCGTGGCCTTTCACAACGGCGCCCTCGCCCTGGAACCGCGCATCAGCGGGCAGTACCTCTCGTCGGGCGGCGACAACATCTACCTGCTCGATCCGGGGGTGAACATCCTCATCGCTCTCCCCGGGAGCACGCACCGGAACGGCACCTACTCCCTGATCGGCGCGGACCTGATGATCGTCGGCGGGTCGGGGATGGCGCCCGCGTCGGCGGTCTCGCTGAGCGGGGGGTTCGGCCTGCGGCGGCCGATGGGGAAGGCCGCCACCCGGGCCGAGCTCTTCGTGGGGTACACGCCGAAGCAGACGAACGCGGCGGAGACCACGACCTTCGGCATGCGGCTCGGCTTCTCGTTCTTCAACTGAGCGGGCGAAGAGGGCGCTACGGCCCCTTGTGCAGGGTGACGGACACGGGGAGCCACGCCTCGACGACCTTCCCGTCCTTCGTCGCCGGCTCATAGCTCGCGCTCTGCACGGCGAGGAGGCCGGCGGTGGTCACGCTGTCGTTCGACGACGCCCGGCGCACCTGGGTGTCCGAGACACCTCCCGCCTTCGAGACCCGGACCCAATACGAGGGCGCCGACGCGCCCCGGGCCAGCGCCGCGGGAACGGTGGCGACCACCGGATGCACGAGCCGCGGCGGCGCGTCGAAGCAGAGGTGGCGCGGATTGAAGTCGGGCTGGTTGCACCGGGTCGAGGCGACGAAGGCGGCGAGGCGGTCCACCAACACGAAGAGCGAGTCCTTGTCCCCCGTCACGTCGCCCCCGGCCAGCCGCGTCTGCGCCTGGGTTTCGTAGACGTTCACCGAGAGCCGCAGCTGCCGCCCCGCCTCCACGGCGTTCCCCAGCGCCATCTGCGTGGCGCCGAGTCGCCCGGCGAAGTCGGCGAGGTCCGCGAGAGGGGACTGCACGCTGCGCTTCTCGGCCGCCCACTGGCTGAAGAGGTCGCGCGGATCCACCGCCGGCATCTGGTAGCGGGAGCCCACCGCCTCGGCCAGGAGCTGCGCCGCGGCGCGCGAGAGGGACGAATCGCCGCCGCTCATCGCGTCGAAGGGAAGCACGGCGACCCTCGCCTCCGGGGTGCCCAGCGCCCCCGCCGTCCTGGCGGTCGCCGCGGAGCGCCCGCGCAGCGAGCGCAGGCCGAGCCACCCGACGGCCAGCACGACGACCGCCGCCGCCGCGATCACCGCGCCGAGGAACAGCCTGCCGCGCCCCCCCGGCCGCGCGGACGGGGCCGCCAGCGTGCACGCGCGCAAGGCCTCGGCCAGCTCCGCCGCCGTCTGGAAGCGGTTCTCCGGCTTCTTCTCCGTGCAGCGGGCGACGATCTTGGCGAGCTGGCGGTTCACAGTCGGCCGCTTGGTGCCGATGGCCGGCATCTGCTTGGTCAGGTGCTGGACGAGGATGCTCTGTGACGACGGTCCGTCGAAGGGCACCTCGCCGGCGAGCATCTCCCACAGCACCACGCCGAGGGAGTAGACGTCGCTCCGCTGGTCCACGTCGGGGGCGCCGCTCGCCTGCTCGGGGCTCATGTAGTGCGGCGAGCCGATGATGACGCCGGTGCCGGTCAGCCGCTCGCCGCTCCCGCTCGCCGCCTTGGCGATGCCGAAGTCGGCGACGAGCACCCGCCGCTTCGCCCCCTGCAGCATCACGTTCTGCGGCTTCACGTCGCGGTGCACCAACCCCTGCGCGTGCGCGTCCGCCAGAGCGTCGGCCACGTCGGCGCCGATGCGGATCGCCTCCGCCTCGGGGAGCTGTCCCTCGCGCCGCAGCAGCGCGTCGAGCGTCTCGCCCTCGACCAGCGGCATGCCGAAATAGACGAGCCCCTGGCCCTCGCCGACGAAGAAGATCGCGAGGATGTTCGGGTGGCTGAGCTTCGCCGCCGACTCCGCCTCGCGGATGAAGCGCTGCACGCTGGAGCGGCTGCCGGTGAACTCGGGGCGCAGCACCTTCACGGCGATGCGCCGCGAGAGCTTCCGGTCGGTCGCCGCGAAGACGTGGGCGAAGCCCCCCTCGCCCAGCTCGTGCTCGATGAGGTAGTCGCCGCCGAGGGCGGCCTGGAGCTTCTCCTTGAGCACGTCGGGCTGGAGGAGGGCGGTGGCCGCTCCGGAGTCCACCGGGGTCATCGTGCGCGCCTCGGGATTTGGCGTGCCGCAATGGGGGCAGAAGGTCGCCTGGGGCGGGATCTCGCGGCTGCACTTGGCACAGGGGGGCATCGGTCTAGCGTAGCACCCCGGCGGGCGCCTTGCCAGAGGGGGACCGGGCGCGCTACACTAGGCGCATACCGTCGCAGGCAGCACGGAGGAGGCCGTACCGTGGACGCACCGAGTTCGGACCGGGGCGATCGCCGCGTTCGCATCGATCGGCGTGGCGCCGACAGGCGTGCCGGGGAGGATCGCCGGCAGGCGCAGCGGCGCCGGGAGCATCACCCGATCGTGATCGAACGCCGCAGCGGCGAGGACCGCCGGATGTTCGACCGTCGCTGCGGGATGGACCGGCGCACGCTGGCCGCTCGCAGGGTAAGGGGACCGTACACCTTCTGAGGCGTGGGGACGCGGCGCCGCGGCCGGAGCCGGCGGGCGCTACAAGCGGCGCAGGAGCCGCGTGAGGTAGCCCGCTTCCGGCTGTCGGGGGAGTTCTCCGCTCTTCCGGCCCGCCTTGTTGAGCGCCTTGTGGAAGGCCGTGGCGGTCGGGAAGCGGTCGCCCGGCTGGAACGCGGCGGCCTTGCGGAGCACCTCCTCCAGCGCCGGGGACACGTCGTCGCGGACGGCGTGCAGCGCGGGCAGGTCGCCGGCGACGTGGCCCCGCACGATGGCGTCGATCGTCCGCCCGTCGAACGGCGGCCTCCCGAGCAGCAAGAAGTAGCCCACCGCGCCCAGCGAGTAGACGTCGGTCCGGAAGTCCACCTGCCCGCCGAGGAGCTGCTCCGGCGCGGCGAACTGCGGCGTCCCGCTGCGGGAGGTGGCGCCGCCGAACAGCCGGCCCCGCGGGAGGGCGAGGGCGAGGCCGAAGTCCGTCACCCGCACCCGCCCCTCGGGCCCCACCAGGAGGTTCTCGGGCTTGATGTCGCGGTGCACCAGGCGGACGGCGTGGGCGTGCTCGAGCGCGGCGAGGGCCCCGTTCAGGATGCGTGTCGTGCGCTCGACCGGGAGCCGCCCCTCCTTCTCCACCACCTGCGCCAGGTTCGGCCCCTTCACCAGCTCCATCGTGTACCACTCGAGACCCAGCCGGCCGTCGATGTCGTAGATGTTGACGATGTTCGGGTGGCTGAGGCGGGCGGCGAGCCGCGCCTCCTGCGCGAAGCGCTCGACGACCGCCGGGTCCTCAGTGAGCGTCGGGTCGAGCACCTTGAGGGCGACCTCGCGCTCCAGCCGCAGGTCCCGCACGCGGTACACGCGGCCGAAGGCGCCGGTGCCCACCTCGCCGAGCAGCTCGTAGTCGTCGCCGAGGGCGCGGCGGAGGTGGCGCTCCCACTGCGGCGACTCGGGGAGGATGAGCGACGGCGACCCCGCGCCCGGCTCCGTGAATCCCCCGCTCGAGGCCGCCAGCTCGGCGAGCATCTCCCCGGCGGAGAGGAAGCGGGCCGAGGGCTTGGGGAGGAGGGCGCGCTGGACGATGGCGTTCAGGACCTGCGGGCACGCGGGGCGCAGCTCGCCGGGCGCCGTGTGGTCGGCGTCGGGGGCGCGACCGGTCAGCGCGAAGTAGAGGATCGCGCCGGCCGCGAACACGTCGGCGGCGTCGTCGCCGGGGCGGCCGCTGCGGATCTCGGGGGCGAGGAAGGGGGTGTTCGGCTCGGCGTCGGGGGCGGCGACCACGTCGAGGACGGGGCTCGACCAGCGCAGGTCCACGATGAGGGCGTTGCCGGCGGCGTCCAGCATCAGGTTCGTGGGCACGACGCGGCGCACGATGACGCCCTGGTGGTGCGCGTGCTCGAGGGCGTTCAGGATGTCGCGGGCGAGGGCGAGGACGCCGGGGATGGGGCGCGGCCCGCGGGCGACGGCCTCGGCGAGGCTCTCGCCGTCCACCCAGTTCCCGGCGCGCCACGCGAAGTTGCCGCGGAACCCGGCGCCGTAGATGCGGCGGAAGCCGGGGTGGTCGAGCTGGGCGAGGACCTCCCCTTCGCGCAGGAACCAGGCGCGGCCGGGGCTGAACTCGTCGAGGTGGATGCGGAGGGCGACCCGGCGCTTGAGGACGAGGTCGCGGGCGACATAGAGGACGCGCTCGTCCGACTCGGCGACGAGGCGCTCGAAGTCGAAGAGGTCATCGAACAGGACGGCGAGATCCATCGAGCGGGAAAGCTAACGGAGACGGCGGGAATCGCGAAGCGCGGCCGCCGCTACGGCTGGAGCTTCCGGAGGAACCGGCGCGGTGGCCAGACGATGCGTCCTGCCTCGGCCTCGACGGCGCTGAGGGGCACGGGACCGAGGAAGCGGCTGTCGGGCCAGCCGATGATGTCGCGCGTGTCGGCGAGGAGCCACACCGAGTCGCGCGGCACCACGATGGGCCCCCACGTATACAGGTTCCGCACCCGCGCCAGGGGCGAGTGCCACGCCGCTGCCACTACGATGCGCAGCGGCCACGTCTGGAGCTGGCCGTTCACCACCGCGATCCCGTCCTGCATCGCCACCGTGTCCCCCGGGAGTCCCGCCACCCGCCGCAGCACGTGGAAGACGCCGTCGGCATCCTCGTAGCGGAAGAGCACCAAATCCCCGTGGCGCGGCGGGCCCGCCGGCGACGTGGCGATGAAGAACTCGTGCGCGCGCACCGCCGGCTCCATCGAGGGGCCGGTCATGTACCACACCTGCGGCCAGCGGGTGAAGGCGCGCGTCCAGATCAGGAGCCAGACGGCGACGAGCACGAGCGCCAGCCGCGCCGCGGTCTTCATGCTCAATCGGGGACCAGGCGGTACGCCGCGTGGCACGTTACGCAGGTCGTGGTGACGGCCGCCATCCGGGCGGCGATGGTGTCCTTCGGCTGGCCGACGGCGCCCGCCACGGCGTCGAAGCCGCGGTGGGCTTCCGTCGCGAGGCGCACGAACTCCTCCGGCAGTCGGGCCGTGAGCCCCGGCCCCATCGCCATCGCCGTCCCCGACTGCGCCGCGGCGCGCCGGATGCCGGCGGTGTCGCCCGTGGCGCACGAGAGCATCACGCCATGGAGCGACGCCATCATCCCCCGCATCCCGCCGAGCACCGCCTCGCGGGCGTCGTAGGGGAGCATGACCGGCTGGCGGATATCGGCCGCCGAGACCCGCGCGCTCCGCAGCCGCGCCCCCACGCGGCCCGTGGTCCACACCGCCGCGACCGCCGCGACGATCACGACCCACAGCACGATGGCGGTCGTCGCGATCCTCGAGTGTTCCATCCATCCCCCCTTGTCGTCTGGCTCCTGTCCGTCCGGCACCTGTCTATTCGATCGTCTTGTGGAACCTCTTCACCGCGAACCACAGCAGCCCGGGCCCCATCACCGCGAGGGCCAGCAGCTGGCGCCACAACGCGCCCAGCCCGGCGCCCTTGAGGAAGATGCCGCGCACCATCTCGAGGTAGTGGCGCAGCGGGTCCAGCAGGCTGAGCCACTGGAACGGCACCGGCATGTTGGCCACCGGGAACATGAACCCGCCCAGGATCACGATCGGCAGCATGAAGAAGAACATCGACATGAACGCTTCCTGCTGCGTGTTCGAGATCGTCGAGATCAGCAGGCCGAGCCCGACCGCGGCGAGGATGAAGCAGAAGCTCCCGGCCCCGAGGAGG
>JBEKGT010000030.1:0-12206 GCA_050012655.1 Gemmatimonadales bacterium
CCCTCGAGGAGGAAGTCGTCCGCTCCCCCCGCGATGGCGACATCGGCGCCCTCTTCGGCATCGGCTTCCCCGCCTTCCGCGGTGGCCCGTTCCGTGCATTGGACGCTGCCGGGCCCGGAGTTGCGGTCGAGATACTCGAACGTTTTCGTGCGGATTACGGCAACCGTTTCGCGCCGGCGCCCCTTCTGGCCGACCTCGCTCGGCGGGGCGGACGCTTCTACCCGACAGCCTGACAGGACCTATGCTGCGCCAAACCCTGATCTACCTCAGCAACCAGCAGCGGATCAACGACTTCGTGTGCACCAACTGGCTCGCGTCGCGGTTCGCGTCCCGCTTCGTGGCGGGGGACACGCTGGACACGGCGGTGACGGCGGTGCGCGCGCTGAACACCAACGGCATCACCGCGACGCTCGACCTCCTGGGGGAGAGCGTGCGGACGCAGGAGGAGGCGCGCTCGGCGGTGGCGGGCGCGATTTCCATCCTCGAGAAGATCGCGGCGGAGAAGGCCCCGTCGAACCTCTCGATGAAGCTGACGCAGCTCGGGTTCGACCTCGACGCGGCGGAGTTCACGGCCGGCATCCGTCGCATCCTCGACCGCGCGAAGGAGCTGGGGATCTTCGTCCGGGTGGACATGGAGGGGAGTGCCCACACTCAGCGGACGCTCGATCTCTTCGAGAAGGAGCTGCACCCCGCCTACGGCGACGGCGTCGGCATCGTGATCCAGGCGTACCTGCGGCGCAGCGCGGCCGACATCGAGCGACTGATTGCGGCCCGGGCGAAGGTGCGGCTCTGCAAGGGCGCCTACCTTGAGCCCGCCACGGTGGCGTTCCCGGCCAAGCGCGAGATCGACGCAAGCTACGTCCAGTTGGCTCAGCGCCTCCTCGAGTCGGGCCAGTATCACGGGATCGCCACGCACGACCCGGCGATCATCGAGCAGGTGAAGCGGTTCGCGAAGGAGCGCGGGATCGGGCCGGAGCGCTTCGAGTTCCAGATGCTCTACGGCATCCGGCGGGACCTGCAGCAGGCGCTGCGGGCCGAGGGATACAACGTGCGGGTGTACGTGCCCTTCGGCACGCGTTGGTATCCGTACTTCATGCGGCGCCTGGCGGAGAGCCCCTCCACACTCTTCTTCATCCCGATGAGCGTGCTGAAGGAAGGCTTCGGCCGGTGATGGTGGACGAGGCGACGCTCCGCGGCTACGAGGCGGCCCACGGGCGTCCTCCGGGGTTCGAGGGGTCCGACGGCCGGTCGTACTCGGTGGGCGTCTTCTCGGAGGACGATCCCGGGCCGGACGGGCGCTTCGGCGCGGCGCTGATCTTCGTGCGCTGGTCGGCGGCGAACGAGCCGGACGGCCATCTCGAAACGGGCTTCCTCTCCTACGACGCCGACCCGGCGCGGGCGGAGGAGGCCGTCGGGCGGCTCACGCTCGACCAGGTGAAAGACCATCTCGACCGGCTGATCGTCGAACGCCATCAGACGGAGGGCGCGTGACGGAGACTCCCCTGTTCACCGCCTTCCGCGGCGAGCATTTCGCGGAGGCGGCCTCGCTCTCGAAGCGGCTGGCCCCTCCGTACGACGTGCTCAACCCGGCCCAGCGCGCGGCCCTCGCCGCGCTCGATCCCGCCAACATCGTGCACGCGGACCTGCCGCTCGCCGCGAACGGCGGCGACCCGTACCCCGTGGCGGCCGAACTGCTTCGAGCGTGGCGCGCGGCGGGCACTCTGGTGCGGGACGCGGGGCCGAGCGCGTACGTGCTGCGGACCACCGCGGCGCTGCCGGACGGCTCGGTGCGCGTGCGGACCGGTGTGTTCCTCGCGCTGAGCGCTGAGCCCTTCGCGACGGGCCGCGTCCTGCCCCACGAGAAGACGCATGCCGGCCCGAAGGAGGACCGGCGGCGGCTCATGCACGCCACCGGAACCAATCTGAGTCCGGTCTTCGTGCTGGCGCCGGACGAGGCGGGAACCCTGGAGGGGTTGCTCAAGGAGGTGGAGCGGACGACCCCGTGGGCGCGGTGCGAGGCGATCGGCGCGACGCACGAGGTCTGGATCGTTGGGGGGGCGCGCGCGGAGCGCCTGGCGCAGGCGGCGGGCGCGGCGCCAGTCTACATCGCCGACGGGCACCACCGCTTCGAGACGTCGGTGCTGTTCCGAGGCGAGGCGCCGGAGGCGTGGAAGGCGGGGGCGGCGCGGACGCTGGCGCACGTGGTGTCGTTCCGGGATCCGGGGCTCGCCATCCTGCCGACGCATCGCATCGTGCAGGGCGCGCCGCTGAGCCGCGAGGCGTTCCTCGCGGCGGCGCAGCCCTTCTTCACGGTCCCCACCGATGCGGCTGATGCCACGCTCACGGTGCTCTTCGCCGACTGCGCGGAGGTGCCGCTGCGGCTCCGGCCCGACGCCGACCTTTCCCGGGTGCGGGATCTGGCCGCGCATCCGGCCGTGCGGGAACTGGCGGTGGCGATCGCGGACGCGGTGGCGATCCGGACCGTGGCGGCGACGTTGATGCGGGGCGC
Organism: Gemmatimonadales bacterium; assembly: GCA_050012655.1. Taxonomy (GTDB): domain Bacteria; phylum Gemmatimonadota; class Gemmatimonadetes; order Gemmatimonadales; family JACORV01; genus JADGQW01. The sequence continues at coordinate 2,510 of JBEKGT010000030.1, forward strand.
GCCGGCGCTGGGGTACACCGCCGACGCCGAGGAGGCTCGCGCGGCCGCGTGCGGGGCGGAGTGCGCCTTTGCAGTGCTGCTGCCGCCGACGCGGATCGAGCAGGTCCGCAGGGTGGCGGACGCGGGGCAGGTGATGCCCCAGAAGTCCACCTTCTTCGCGCCGAAGATCCCGACCGGGGTCGTGATCCGCGCGTTCGACGGCGAGGGCTAGGCGGGCTTTTCCCCCGCGATGGCGGCGATCAGCGCCCGGCAGAAGGGCGCCAGGTCGGCCGGGGTGCGCGAGGAGATGAGGTTGCCGTCCACGACAACCGCCTCGTCCACGTACTCGGCGCCGGCATTCACCACGTCGTCCCGGATCGCGCGGACGCACGTCGCGCGCCGGCCCTTCAGCAGTCCCGCCGAGGCGAGCACCCACGCGGCGTGGCAGATGAACGCCACCGGCTTCCCCGCGACCGCAAAGTCCCGGGTGATGCGGAGCAGCTTGTCGGACCGCCGCATCACGTCGGGCGCCCAGCCACCCGGGATCACCAGCGCGTCGTACTCCTCCACGTACACGTCGTCCACGTTCTCGTCGGCGGTCACCGTGTGGCCCTTCTTGCCGGCGTACGTCTTCTCCCCCAGCCCGGCGACCACGACGGTGGCCCCTTCCTCCTCGAGGCGGATCTTGGGGTACAGCAGCTCGAGGTCCTCGAAATGCGGCGCGGCGAAGATCAGCACCGTCTTCCCTTGGAGTCTCATCGCGGCATCCTCACGGTGACGGCGGTTTCGACAGGGCCTTCGGGTTGGTGGAGCGCGGCGGTGGCGGGGGCAGATCCACGCCGGTGACGGTCCGGAGCGCGGCGGCGACCTGCGCCTCGGTGATCTCCTCCGTGCCGGTGACGACGCGAGCCCACTCGCGCGACGCGGTGGAGCCCCCCTCCTCCGCGACGGCGTCCCCGATCTCCGCCTCGGCGATGGTCTTCGAGCGACGCGTCCGCGCCGTGGCGAGGAGGCGCCGCGCGACGTCGTCAAGGGTCGCCCCCGCGTGCGAGCCCCGGCGGACGGCGGCGTCGAGCAGCAGGCCTGCCAGCATCCCTTTTCTGTAGACGAGGCGGATGGTGTTGTCGCCGCCCGGGAGGGAGCGGGCCTCGGCCGCCATCGTCATCGTGAGGCGATGCGGGATGCGCGCGTAGTTGCGGAGCGACTCGTAGCACAGCGCGGCGAGTTCGCGCTGGTCCCCGCGCCACGCTGCGTAGAGTCGCGCCGCGAGGTAGTCGGTGACGCCCTCCGTCCACCAGCGCTCGGCCTCCATCGCTCCGCCGAACCACAGGTGCAGCGTCTCATGGAAGGTGTCGTGGCTGCGCGAGCGTTCCAGCATCTCCCCTGGCTCCCAGAGGAGGCCGATGCTGGCGGTCCCCTGGAGGCTCCCGCTGGTCCGCCCCTTTCGCCCCGTGTCGCTGATGTAGGTGACCCGCGGGACCGGCACCGGCCCGAGCGTCGCGGCGCCGAGGCGGAGGCCCGCCGACACCAGGTCCACGAGGGCGGAGTCGGTGAAGGCGCGCGAGCCGCGCACCGCGACGGTGTAGGCCGTGCCGCCGGCGCTCCCGTCGTAGAGGCGGTAGTCGGGGGCCGCGGCCACCGTCCCCTCCAGCAGGTCGTCGCCCGACCGCGGCGCGAGGACGGGTCCGACGCTGTCCCAGTTCGCCACGAGCCGCCACCCGGCCGGCAGGAGGAACGCCAGCCGGACAAGCGGATAGGGTTGCCCGAGCTTGCGGTAGAGCACCGGATCGGGGGCGACGAACAGGCTGCGCGTGACCGCGTAGAGGCGCGTGGTGTCGAGCCCGGAGGCGGTCGAGCCCGACGAGACCGAGTCGGTGAAGGCGAGCTGGTAGCGGAAGCGGACCGCGCCGGGGCCCCTGCGGGCGATGACCCAGCCGCCGCCGGTGCGCTGGGTCCGGAGCGGGAGGCCGCGGTCATCGCTCGCGCCGAACGCTGTGACGCTCGTCCCCGCTCCGGCGGGGGGCGCGTCGAGGAAGATGCTCGTGCCCGCGGCGACGATGAAGCGGGCCTCCACAGACAGGTGCGGGCCCGCCTCCGTCACCGCCACGTTGTAGATGAGGGTGTCCGCCGGTGCCTGCGCGGCAACGTCCGCCACCCCGGCCGCGGCGCACAGGGCCACGGCACCCGCGAGCTTGACAGCGGTCCGTCTAGCCAGAGTACTTCATCCCCGTCTCCGCCAGGGTCAGGGCCGTGCCCTCTCGTTCGGCGCCAGCCTCGACGACTTCCCCGAGCACCAGCGTATGGTCGCCCGCCGGCATCGTGGCGACGAGCCGGCACTCCAGCCAACCGAGGGCCTGGGTCAGCACGGGCGCCCCGGTGACGGGGCCCGCCTTGGCCGGCGTGCCGGCGAGCTTGGCCGGCGCCGCGGCGCCCGAGGCGCCCCCGAGCCGAGCCGCCAACTCGCGCTGCTCCGCGGCGAGGACGTTCACGGCGAACGCCTTCGCGTCGCGGATCATCGGCAGGGCGCGCGATTCGCTCTCGACCGAAGCGACGACCATCGACGGCGCGAAGGAGGCCTGCATCACCCAAGCGGCGGTGATGCCGTGGTCCTGGTCGCCGTAGCGCACGGTGACGGCGTACAACCCATAGGGAAAGAGGCGGAGCACGGTCCGCCTGTCAGCCTCGTTCACGCACTCGCTCGCGGCGGAGGGGATGGCCGAGAAGCTAGCGAGGCTCCCCCGGCCGCGCGAGGCGTGCCGCACGAAAGGAACGGGTGGCGTGATGCGTCGATCCCTCCTGGTGCTCGCCGCGGTGAGCCTCCTCTCCGCATGCCACCGGCCCCGCGAGCGGCCGGTGGACCTGATCGTCTACGGGCGCGTCTGGACCGGCGACACCCTCCGGCCGTGGGCCCGCGGCGTCGCCATCCGCGGCGGCACCATCGTGGCCGTGGGCTCCCAGCGCGAGATCGCCCGCTTCCGCGGCCCGCGCACGCGCGTCCTCGACGACGGGGACAACAGCGTCGTCCCCGGCTTCGGCGACGCGCACACGCACTTCATCGACGGAGGGTTCCAGCTCATGTCGGTGGACCTGCGTGACGCCGACACGCCCGCGGAGTTCATCCGCCGTCTCGCCGCGTTCGCGAAGACCCAGCCGCGCGGCCGCTGGATCCTCGGAGGCGACTGGGACCACGAGCGCTGGCCGGGCGCTCCGCTCCCCCGCAGGGAGTGGATCGACTCGGTCACGCCGTACAATCCGGTCTTCGTGAGCCGCCTCGACGGGCACATGGGCGTGGCGAACAGCTTGGCGCTGCGCCTCGCCCGCGTCACCCGCGCCTCACGTGCCCCCGAGGGGGGGATGATCGTGCGCGACCCGGCCACCGGCGAGCCGACCGGCGTGCTGAAGGACAATGCCACCGACGCGATCTGGCGCGCGGTGCCGGCGCGGACCGCCCAGGGAACCGACAGCGCCCTCGCCACCGCGCTCCGCCACGCCGCCGAACTGGGCGTGACGACCGTGCACGTGATGTCCTCCGACTGGACCGACCTCGCCGCGTTCAAGCGCGCACGCTCCCGCGATGCCCTCACCGCCCGCGTCTATGACTTCGTGCCCCTCGCCACCTGGCGGATGCTCGCCGACACGGTGCGCGAGGACGGCCGCGGCGACGACTGGCTCCGGTGGGGTGGGCTGAAGGGCTTCATGGACGGGTCGCTCGGCTCCACCACGGCGGCGTTCTTCGCCCCGTACCTCGACGCGCCGGCGAGCCGCGGCCTCCTCGTCACCGATTCCGCCACGATGCGCGGCCGGATCCTCTCGGCCGACAGCGCCGGCCTCCAGGTGGCGGTCCACGCCATCGGCGACCGCGCCAACGCGATGGTCCTCGACTTCTACGCCGACGCCGCGCGCCTCCATGGCTCCCGGGAGCGGCGCTTCCGCATCGAGCACGCGCAGCACCTGCGGGAAGCCGACATCCCCCGGTTCGCGCAGATGGGCGTCGTCCCCTCCATGCAGCCGTATCACGCCATCGACGACGGGCGCTGGGCGTGGAAGCGCCTCGACACGCTCCGACTCCGGGGCACCTACGCCTTCCGGAGCCTCCTCGGCACGGGTGCGTCCCTGGCCTTCGGCAGCGACTGGACCGTCGCGCCCCTCTCGCCGATCCTCGGCATCTACGCCGCCGTCACCCGGCGGACCCTGGACGGCAAGAACCCCGGCGGGTGGTTCCCCGACGAGAAGCTCACCCTCGAACAGGCGCTGCGGGCCTACACCGCCGGCGTCGCCTTCGCGGGGTTCATGGAAGGGCGGACCGGGGTCCTGCGCTCCGGCATGCTCGCCGACGTCACGCTCCTCGACCGGGATCTCTTCACGATGCCCCCCGACAGTCTCAACATGGTGAAGGTGGTCTCGACCGTCGTCGGGGGCCGCATCGTGTACGGCCGCCGTTGATTCCCGGGTAGTCCCGGGTATTTTGCTCGGCTATGGCCACGAGGACCAAGACGGGTGAGCGCACGCCGCGGCTCCAGCGCGCGGAGCTGCTCGGCGCCTACCGCCTGATGCTCCTGTCGCGCCGCATCGACGACAAGGAGATCCAGCTCAAGCGGCAGAACCGGACCTTCTTCCAGATCTCCGGCGCCGGCCACGAGGCCGTTCTGGCGGCCGCTGGCGCACTCCTCAAGGCCGGCCACGACTGGTTCTACCCGTACTACCGCGACCGCGCCCTGTGCCTCGCGCTCGGCATGACGCCGAAGGAGATGTTCCTCTCGGCGGTCGGCGCGGAGGCGGACCCGAACTCGGGCGGTCGCCAGATGCCCTCGCACTGGGGGCACAAAGCCCTCAACATCGTGAGCCAGTCGAGCCCGACGGGCACGCAGTGCCTGCAGGCGGTCGGCTGCGCTGAAGCGTGGCTGCGCTGGGACCGGGTCGCGGCCGCGCGCGAGCGGGTGGGCCCGGTCCACGCCGACGAGGTCGTCTACTGCTCCCTCGGCGACGGAACCACGAGTGAGGGGGAGTTCTGGGAGGCGCTGAACACCGCGTCCAACCTGAAGCTGCCGGTGCTCTTCCTCGTCGAGGACAACAGCTACGCCATCTCGGTCCCGATCGAGGTCCAGACGGCGGGCGGGTCCATCTCGCGGCTCGTGGCGGGGTTCCCGGATCTCCACGTCGAGGAACTGGACGGCTGCGACTACGAGGCCGCGCACGAGGGGCTCGCGCGCGCGGTGGCGCACTGCCGCGGCCGGAAGGGGCCCGCGCTCGTCCACGCGCACGTCATCCGGCCGTACTCGCACTCCCTCTCCGACGACGAGGTGATGTACCGGCTGGCGGGGGAGCGGGAGGCCGATGCCGCCAAGGATCCGATCCGGCGGCTCGCGGCGCGCCTCGTCGAGGAAGGGCTCGCGACGGCGCAGGACCTGGAGGTGGTGGCGGCAGAGGTGGACGCGGAGATCTCCGCCGCGGCCGACGAGGCGCTCCAGTCCCCGCAGCCGGCGCCGGAGACGGCGCTGCGGTACGTCTACTCCCCCGACGTGGACCCGACGGCGCCGGTCTTCGATTCGGAGGACGCGCCCCAGCCCGCGGGGGACCCCACGACGATGGTGGATCTCCTCAACGCCTGCCTGCGCGACGAGATGGAGCGCGACCCGCGCATCGTGATCTTCGGCGAGGACGTCGCGGATGTCTCGCGCGAGGGATACCTCGGCAAGGTCAAGGGCAAGGGCGGGGTCTTCAAGGTGACGTGGGGGTTGCAGAAGCGCTTCGGCGGCGACCGGGTGTACAACTCCCCCCTCGCGGAGGCGAACATCATCGGCCGCGCCGTGGGCCTGGCCACGCGCGGGTTTAAGCCCGTCGTCGAGATCCAGTTCTTCGACTACATCTGGCCGGCGTTCATGCAACTGCGCGACGAACTGGCGGTGATGCGCTGGCGGTCGAACAACGCTTTCAGCTGCCCGGTCGTGGTGCGGGTAGCGTACGGCGGCTACCTCAAGGGCGGGGCGCCGTACCACTCCCAGACGGGGGCGTCCATCTTCGCGCACACCCCCGGCCTGCGGGTGGTGTGCCCGTCCACGGCGCGCGACGCGAACGGCCTGCTGCGGACCGCCATCCGCTGCGACGACCCGGTCCTCTTCCTGGAGCACAAGCACCTGTACCGCCAGACGTACAACAAGGCCGCGTATCCGGGCCCCGAGTTCAGTATCCCGCTGGGCAAGGCGAAAGTGGTGCGGGAGGGAACGGACCTCACGGTGGTGACGTACGGAGCCCTCGTGCAGCGCTCGGTGACAGCGGCGAAAGAACTGGAAGAGACGGCCGGCATCAGCGCTGAGGTCATCGACCTGCGGTCGCTCTCCCCCGTGGACTGGGAGACGGTGGGCGCCTCGGTGCGCCGGACCAGCCGTGTCCTTGTGGCGACGGAGGATGCGCTGTCGTGGGGCTACGGTGCGGAGATCGCCGCGCGCATCGGCAGCGACCACTTCGCGTGGCTCGACGCACCCGTCCGCCGGCTGGCCTCCCTCGACAGCTTCGTGGCATACGCCCCCGACCTCGAGGACCACATCCTCCCGCAGGTCGCCGACGTCGCGGCCGCGATTAGGGAGCTGGCCGCATTCTGACCGACGGCGCCGTGGCGAAGCGGCGCGCACTCTTCGGGCTGCTCTTCCTCGTCTCCGGCGCCACCGGCCTCGTCTACGAGATGGTCTGGACGAGGGACCTGTACCTGTTCTTCGGCTCCACCATCCACTCCATCACGACGGTCGTGGCCGCGTACATGGGGGGCCTCGGTCTCGGCGCCTATCTTCTTGGCCGGCTCGCCGACCGGCAGCCGAACCCGGCGCGGCTCTACGGCTTGCTCGAGATCGGCATCGGGGTCTTCGGACTCGGCTCCGCATGGGTGCTGGACCGCGTCGGCGCCGCCTATCTGGACCTCGCGCGCCTTCTCGCGCCGGGCATCTGGACGGCGGCGGGGATCAAGTTCGCCTTCGCCTTCACCGTCCTCCTGATCCCGACGTTCCTGATGGGCGGCACGCTGCCGGTCCTCACGCGCGCGTTCGCGGGCTCGCGGCTCGACCAGTACCGCCGCCAACTGGCGCTCTTCTACGGGATCAACACCCTTGGCGGCGTGGCGGGCTGCGCGCTGGCCGGCTACGTCCTCATCGAGTACGTGGGCCTGCGCGGCACGCTGTTCGGTGTCGGCGCGGTCAATCTCCTGCTGGGTGCGGCCGCCCTCCTCCTGGCGCGGCGCGCGGTCCCTGACGAGCCGGCCGGCGAGGTGCCGTCGGACGCGCAGCCGCCGGGTGCGGCGGGCGAGCCGGCCGACGAGGGCACGCGCCGGCTTGCGATCTGGCTCATCGGGGTGACCGCGTTCGCCTCGCTCCTCTACGAGATCGGCTGGACCCGCGTCCTCGTCCTGGTCCTCGGCAGCTCGACGTACGCCTTCACGACCATCCTCGCGGCGTTCCTGGCGGGGATCGGCCTCGGGAGCCTGCTGGCGGTGGGGCGCGGCCGGCCGGCGCGGGAACTGCTGCTGGGCGCGGCATTCGTCCAGGCGGCGATCGCCGTGTTCGCGTCGCTCCTCTTCCCCTTCTTCCGTGGCCTCCCGACGTACATCATCGCCACGATGCAGGTCGGATTCCTGAGCGCCGCGGACCTCCTCACCCTGCACGCGCTCGCCGCGGGCGCGGTGGTGCTGCCCGCGGCGGTGGGCATGGGCATCTCCTTCCCGCTCCTCGCGGAGCTCGCGGCCCGCCGCGGCTCGGGCGCGGGGAGCGAGGCGGGCCGGGCGTACTTCGCCAACACGCTGGGCAGCATCCTCGGCTCGGTGCTCACGGGCTTCGTGCTCATCCACCTGCTGGGGAGCGAGCACACCCTCGCGCTCGGCGTGCTCATCAACGCGGGGGCGGCGGGCGGGATTGTCTGGTGGCTGGTGCGCGAGCGCGGCGGATCGGGCATGCTCCCGGCGGTCGAGCGCATCCCGCTGCTCCTCGCGGGCCTGGCGCTGGTGGTCGCGTTCGCGACGCCCGGATGGTCGCCCCGCGTGCTCGACCGCGGCCCGACCATCTACGGACGCGACAAGATGGATCCCGGCCAACTCGACAGCTTCCTCCGCGGCGTCGGCGCGGAGCAGATGAGCTTCGAGGAGGGGTGGAACGCGGCCGTCTCGGTGTGGCGGAACGGCGGCTCCACCTGGCTCAAGACCAACGGGAAGGTGGACGCGTCGTCGCTCGGCGACATGAACACCCAGGTACTCGTGGGCCTCCTCCCGGCGCTCGCGCACCCGCATCCGCGCCGGGCCTTCGTGGTCGGATTCGGGAGCGGCGTCTCGGTGCGCACGCTTGCCGATGCCCCCGGCGTCGAGCGGGTGGACGTGGCCGAGATCGAGGGAGCGGTGCTGCGTGCCAGCCGGTTCTTCGTGGACGTGAACCGCGACGTGCTGCACGACCCCAAGGTGCACATCATCGAAGACGACGCGCGGAGCGCTCTGCAACTGGCGCGCGAGCCTTACGACGTGATCGCGTCGGAGCCGTCGAATCCGTGGATCGCGGGGATTGCGTCCCTCTTCACCGCCGACTACTTCCGCATCGCGGCGGGGCGGCTGCGCCCGGATGGCATCCTCGCCCAGTGGCTCCAGACCTACAAGGTGCCTGTGGGCCTGGTGGCGGTGGTGGTGCGCAACGTCCGCGCGGTCTTCCCCCACGTGCAGATCTGGTACGCGAACCCGTCGGATCTGGTGATCCTCGCCTCCCGCCAGCCGATTCGCTGGAGCCGCGACCGGGTCGCCGCCGCCTTCGACGCGGGCGGTCCCACGGGCGCGGCGATGCGCGACTGGCTCCAGATGGACCGGCCCGACCAGTGGCTCGGCCACTACTTGCTCGGGGAGCGGGGCGCAGCGGCCCTGGCCGCTGGCGCGGGGTTCGTCCACAGCGACGACCGGCCGGCGCTCGAGTTCGTCGCCGCGCGGTCGTTGCTCGTTGGGTCGCAAGGGCTGGCGTTCGATTCGTTGCTGGCGATCAAGAAGTCCGTCGGCGACCGGGTGCCGGACGGCGCCGACTGGCTATTGCCGGTGGACGGGCTGGATGCAGCGTACGCCCACGCATTGCCGTCATGGAGTCCCCTTGCCCTCGAACTGGCTCGGAGTCTCGCGGACGCAGAGCCGCGGGATGCGGACCGGGCGATGGAGCTCGGGCGGGTGCTGGCCGACCGGAACGATTTCGGCGGCGCGGTGGCGGCGTACGACCACGCCTTGGCGCTGCGGCCGCGCGACGCGGGCGCCCTGATCGGGGCGGGGATGGCGCGCTACGCGCTCTCCGAGTGGCATCCGGCGCGCGAGTTCCTCTTGCGCGCGCGCGCGGCAGGGGGTGGGGACACGGTCCTCGTCGCGGCTTTCCTGGGCGATATCGCCGCCCGGGACCACGACGACTCCACGGCGGTCACGGAGACGCTCCGGGCGCTCCAAGGCCTGCGGCCGACCCTCGCGCGGCCGGTGCCTGGCGCCATCGACCCGGTCCTGCGCACCCTCGCGGGCCGCGACGGCCCGGACGTGGCGGGAAAGCTCTTCGACTACGCGGTTGCGACGCGCCCCTCGTATGACCTGGCCTTCCTGGGTGGCGCGCAGGTCTATGCGCGCGGTGGCCCGGCGGGCTGCCGCCGGGCGGCGGCGCTGGCCGAACAGCTGACGCGCTTCGGCTGGCGGGAGAGCGAGATGGTCTCGCTCCTCCGCCCCTGCGCGGCATCC
>JBEKGT010000031.1:0-12188 GCA_050012655.1 Gemmatimonadales bacterium
CCGAAGACGACCTTCGCGCAGACCCGCGGCTTCTCGACGGTAGTGACCGCGAGCGCGAGGAGGCCGTCGTCGAGGAGCACGCGCGCGCCGGGCGTGACGTCGTCGGCGAGGGCAGCGTAGGTGGTCGGGATCTCGCCCGCCTTCGCCAGCGCCTCGGGCGCGAAGACCACCTCCTGCCCCGCGGTGAGCTGGATCGGCTGCGGGAGATCGCCGACGCGGATGCGCGGGCCCTGGAGGTCGAGGAGAACGGGGACCGGCTTCCCCGCGGACTCGGCGGCGGCGCGCACCGTGGCGAGGAGGGCTGCGCGCTGCTCGGCGGTGCCGTGGCTGGCGTTGAGGCGCGCGACGTCCATCCCCGCCCCGATGAGGGAGGCGACGAGCGCCGGGTCCGCGGTGTTCGGCCCCAGCGTGGCGATGATCTTGGCGCGGCGGACGCTCGCGCCGGAGGTGGTGTTCAGAAGACGAACTCCATGCCGAGCCGTACCAGGCGCGGCGGGCCGTAGGCGAAGACCGGCTGCGTGAAATCCCGCGCGGCGGCGAGGAAGAGGGGCATCAGCTCCGTCGAACCCTCGATCATGCCGTTGTGGTCGAGATCGGCCCAGCTCCGGTAGCGCTGCGACTCGTAGGGGATGGCCTCCGGGTGCGCGTTGTAGGCGGCCCGGGCGATGGCCTGCACCTCGCTCGTGGTGAGCGACGCCCGGCCGGTGTCGCGCCGGACGGCGATGAGATTACGGGTGTTGAGGAGATTCCGCACGTCGGCGTAGATGCTGCCCACGAACGCGCCGAGGCGCAACGGTCGCCGCAGGAGGAGGTCCACGGAGGTCTGCGACGGCAGCCGGTGACTGTTCGGCAGCCCGACGAGCGAGTCCCCGGTGGTGTCCACCCGCGAATAGGGAAGTCCCGAGGCGAAGCGGACGACGACCGCGGCCTCGAGGCCGGCCACGGGCCGCAGGCCGAGGAGCGCCGGTCCGCCCCGCTCCGGCAGCTTGCCCTGAAGGACCGCCGTGAGGCCGTGGCGGCGGTCGTAGTCGAGGGGGATCTCAAGGGCGCCGGGGAAGACGGTGTCGGTGGTGCCGGGCACGACCTTGATGCGGCGCAGGAGCACGAAGGGGTCGGAAGCCGTGGCGACCGCGCTCTGCAGCGTGTAGGTGAAGCGGAATCCCCACCCGTCCCGCAGCTCCCGCTCGTAGAGCACCTCCACGCCCTTCACGGTGCCGAAATCGGTGTTGCCAAAGACCGTCGAGTCGGGGTTCAGGCCGAACGGCACCGAGGCGACGAGACCTTCGAGGCGCTTGTAGAAGAGGTTGACGCGCGCCGAGGTTGCGGTGCTCGGCCGGGCCCGCACGCTGAACTCGTACTGCCACGACGACTCGAAGCCGAGGTCGGGGTTGCCCACCCGGAAGCGGCCGGTGCGCAAGGTGTCGTCGAAGGCGGCGTCCACGAGGTACTGATAGTCCGGCGCCTGGACGAAGCGGCCCCAGCTTGCGACGACGGTGGTGCCGTGAAGCACCGTAGACACGGCGAACCGCGGACTGAACGCGCCGCGCCGCCGCGCGCGCTGCGCGCCGAGGTCGGCGCGGGCGTCGAACTGGTCGTAGCGGAGGCCGACGGTGAAGGCGATGTCGCTGGCCCGCACCCGCGACTCGGCGTACGCCGCGGCGGAGAGGGGGGAGAAGTCTGCGGCGGTGGCCGGCGGCACCGTCCCGCCCACGGGCTCGTAGCCGAGCACCCGCTGGAAGGTGCGGACCCGCTGGCGGACGATCTCGCCGCCGAAGGCCAGCTCCGCCTGCTTCCCCGCGGCCAGCGTGGCGTCGAGCTGCCCGCGGGCCTCCTGATAGCTGTTCCACGCCACGTCGCCGCGCGAGCCGCCCCCGAGGAAGAAGGCGCTGACACCCCACGGCGAGTTGCTGCTCAGCTCGGGGAGGGTGAAGCCGGCGATCGGCGCGCGGGCCGCCACGGTGTCCTGGGCGCGGGCCAACGCCTCACCCACGACGTGGTACCGATCGGCGGTGAAGGCGCCGAAGACCTGGCGCGCGTTCCCGTCGGGCTGGCCGCGGATGAAGTCGCGAGAGAACCAGCCGCCGCGCAGCTCCACGGTGAACGACGAGGGGTCGCGCCCTCCGAGAAGGAGCTGGAGCTGGCCGTTGACCAAGTCTCCCGCCGTCCGCTGGACCGGGGCGAAAGTGTCATCGTAGGTGTACGCCGGGTCGTAGAGCTGCCGCTGGTCGAGGGAGTACAGGCCGAAGAGGCGCGCCGTGGCCCGCCTCCCGAGAGGGAGCGTGAGTTTCGCCCCCGCGTCGACCTGCTCGCCCGCGTCGTGCGGGAGGAGCGCGGGATTCCCGGCGCGGCGCCCGAGGGGCTCCGGGGGCGCCGGAGCATTCACGGGGTCCGCGTCGAGACGCCCGGTCGCGTCGAGCACGACGACCAGCCGCGCGCTACCGAGCAACGGCCCATCTGCCGAGGCCACCACGCGGTCCACGCCGTGGTCCCAGGTGGCCGGCAGGGCGCGGTCGGATTCGTACGCGGCCCTCCCGTGCCACCGGTCGCCGCCGTCGCGCGTCACGACGTTCACCATCCCCGACAGGGCCTGGCCGTAGCGCGCCGAGAAGCCGTCGGTGATGAGCGCGGCCTCCGTGAGGAAGTCGGGGGGGACCCGCAGGCCCAGCGTGCCGGTCGAGGCGTCGAGGTGGTTCTTGACGCCGAGGCCGTCGAGGACGAACGACTCCTCGCCGATCCGCCCCCCGCGATAGCTCTCGCCCACCGCCCCCGCCGAGAGGGTCAGCGCCTCGGCGATGGAGGAGACCGGCAGCCGGCGGATGTCGTCCGCGGTGATGTGCTGGACCGTGGCGGTGTTGAGGGGATCGAGGACGGGGTCAGGGGCCGTGGCCACAACGATGCTGTCCACGGCCACCGTGACGGTGCGGAGCGCCACGTCGAGCCGGTAGGTCTCTCCGGCGCGGACGATGACGCCGCGGAACCTGGCCATCGCGTAGCCCACCGCGCGGATCTCGACCACGCGAGAGCCCGCCCGCACCTCTGTGACCCGAAAAGCACCACTGCTGTCGCTCTCGGTGGCGAGCCCTGTCCCAGCCACCTCGATGTGCGCACCCGCAACAGGCTGGCCGGTGGCGGCGTCGCGGACACGGCCCTCGATGGCGCCGCTGGTCTGCGCGGCGAGGGGCGCGGCCAGAAGCAGGAGCGGCAGGCAGGCGGCCGCCGCAGAGGCGAACCCCCGAATCACCGGGGTGTGCCCGAGGCCAGGGGGCGCTGCGCGTCGGAGAGGCGGCGCAGCCATTGGAGGAAGCGGTCGTGGCGCTGGAGCGCGCGGGCGAAGCCGCGCTCGCGCCGCGCCTCTTTCGCGCGGACCAAGCCGGCCAGCGCGCGCCGCTCGGCGGGGGTCCAGCGGGCGAGATCGGGAATGAGGGCGAGCACCGGCACCAGGCGCCCTGAGACAGAGGCCACGGGACCTGACGCCAAGGAGCCAGCGACCGCTCGGCCGGGGCGAACGGCGCCACCGCGGCCTGCACCGAGCGAGCGAGACACTCGGCGAGCGCAGTCGCGGAGGGCGCGCTCGCGGTCCCCGGCGTAGCGCGTGGCGATGAGGCGGGTAAGGGCCAGCCCGGTGGCCTTGGGATCCACGTCGCGGTAGTCGGCGACGTCGGTGCCGTCAGTGCAGAGGACCATGTCGCAGCGGGAGAGCCGCTTCAGCATCGCGGGCCCCGAGCGCGCGCCGGGGCGACGGCCCAGCCGCGCGCGCTCCCGCGCGGCGAGGTCGCGCACCGCCGCGTCCACGGAGCGGAAGCCCATCTTGTGGTAGAACCAGTACGACCCCGCCTCGATCCCCTCGGGATTGTGCCACCCTACCTGGTACCGCCGCATGACGAACTTGCGCGAACCGAAGTGGTGGTGGAACGCCGCCGCGAACCGCATGAGGATGTACGCCGATTCTCCGCCCCGATACGCCGGGAAGACGTTGATGCCGATGTCTGCGCGGTCGCCGAGGAGGACGGCGTACCCATAGCCGATGGGGACGCCGTTCTTGACGAGGAGCGCGCCGAAGTCACTCTCGACGGTGAGGCGGATCCGGCGGTCGAGCCCGATGACGTAGATCTCGAGGCCCCGCCCCGAGTCCACGCGGTACACCTCGTCGGGGTTCCCGTGGACGATGACGTGGAACTCCCGGGCCCTCTGGGAGAGCGCAGCGCGCGCGGCGTCGATGATGCGCTGGCCCTTCGCGCGGGGCAGCAGCTCCAGCGCGCCGGTGGGCGACCGCACGGCCGCCGCGAGATCGGCCGGCGGCTCGGGCCGCCGCCCGCGGTGGAAGAAGCGGCGGCGCACCGGGAGCACCGCGTGCGTCACGCTGTCGCGGCAGCCGGCGAGGTCCCAGACGAGGGGGAGGTTCAGCGACTCGTAGAGGTGGCGCCGCAGTTCGTAGGGGAGCCCCATCCGCTCGATGGTGGCGAGGAGCCAGGCGAGGTCGGTCCCGCGGCCTCGCCCCTTGGCGGCGCGGATCCAGTCCCAGACCACGACGTCGTCGTCGTCGAGCCCCTCGTTCTCCGCCCACGCCACCACGAGCGAGAGGAGAGCGCTCACCTCGTCCCACTCGTGCTTGTCGAACTCCTCCCAGTCCACCTCGACGGCGCGGCCGTAGCGTGTGTTCAGCCAGTGCGCCATCCGGAAGTTCCAGGGATAGAAGTACCGCGTGCCGGCGATGCCGGAATTGAAGAGGTCGTCCCGGTGGCGGCGCGCGCGCCGCTCAAAGAGCGCCAGTTCCCGCTCCGCCCGCCGCAGCTCGCGCACGGACGAGGGGAAGGCGCGGAGAAAGCAGAGGCGGTCGTGCCGCTCGCGCAGCCGCTCCGCCGGATCCACCCTAAAAGCACTCCCGGCGGACGACCTCGCGGAAGAGCGCGACGAGGCGGTCGGTCAACGGATGCTCCGCCGGCAGGGCGCGCCCCTCCACCGACTTCACCGGCGCCACGTCGTACACCGTGCTGGTGAGGAACACCTCCTCCGCCCGCGGCAGCTCGGTGGCGAAGATCGGCGTCTCGCGGCACGGGATGCCGTGCTCGCGGCACAGGTCGAGCACCACCGCGCGGGTGATCCCCGGGAGGATGTAGTTCGAGAGGGGCGCGGTGTGCACCTTCCCGCCGAAGACGGCGAAGACGTTGCTCAGCGTCGCCTCCTGGACCACGCCGTCGCGCACGAACAGCCCCTCGTGCGCTCCCAGTTCCTTGGCGCGCTGCGCCGAGAAGGAGTTCGGGATCAGCGAGGTGACCTTGATGTCGCACCGCGACCAGCGGACGTCGGGCTCCAGGATGGTGATCATCCCCTGCGCCCACGCCGGGTTCGGATTGAACTGCCACGCCAGCCCGTAGACCGTCGGCTTGGTCTCGGCGGGGGGGAAGACGTGCGAGCGGGGGGCGGTGCCGCGGGTCACCTGGAGGTAGATGAGCGCGTCGCCGCCCAATCCGTTCTCCCTGAGGAGCCGGGCCGGCACGTCCTCGAGGTGGGTCAGGTAGGCACCGATGCGCATCTTCGCGCAGCTGTCCGCGAGCCGGTTGAAGTGCTCCGTGAGGAGGAACGGTTTCCCGTTCCACGACCGGATGACCTCGTAGACGCCGTCGCCGTAGGTGAAGCCCCGGTCGAGGGGGCTGATGAGCGCCTGGCTGTCGGGCAGATACTGCCCGTTGAGATAGACGGTGGCCATGCCTTGAACCTAGCGGGCGGCCGGAGCCACGCCAGAGCGCCAGGAGGCGGTCCCCGACGGCTGGCCGCTCACCGCCGACCGCCGACCGCTGCCGCCCCTACCGTTCCCGGTGGATCCGCCAGCGGTCCAGGACTTCCTCGTCGCGCACGACCACATAGGCGTCGTGGAGCGCGGCGGTGAGGCAGGAGTGGTTGGCGAGGATGCGCACCGTCTCCCCGACGGCCAGACGGCCCTCGACGTCCGCCGACGAGGCGCCGGCCACGACGCCATGCTCCTGCGTCACCGACCGCACCTGGAGCGCCGGGTCCACCGCGTGCCCCGCGAGCCCCATCAGGAGTGGCCCGTACCCGCGCTGCCGCGCCCCGTCGCCGGGGCCGAGGTCCTTCGAGAGCGCCAGCGCCCCGGCGTCCACCACGGCGTGGTCCGCCCCCGGTTGGTGCGAGATGACGGTGGCGAGGACGCTGAGGGCGCACTCCTCCGCCGCGCACACGCCGTTCGCCGCCTGGACGAAGTCGTTGAAGACGTAGTTGCCGGGGCGGATCTCGGTGATCCCCGTGAGGTCCTCGGCGACGGCCATCGTGGGCGTCGAGCCGATGCTGACGCCCTCCACCGGCACGCCGGCGCTCCGGAGCCGTGTGGCGAAGGCGAGCATCACGTCGCGCTCCTCCGCGGCGGCCCGCACCAGTGCCCGCCGGTCGGAGGCGCCATACCCCTGCCCCGCGTGCGTCAGGATGCCGTCGAACTGGAGGTGTGGATCGCCCGCGAGGCGGCGCGCCAAGGCCACCGCGAGGGGCGAGCGCGGGTCCACGCCGGTCCGGTGCTGGCCGGAGTCCACCTCGAGCCAGACGTGCAGCCGCAACCCCGCCTCCCGCGCGGCGCGCGCGAGCGCGTCGGCCGCGGCGTCCGACTCGACGAGCGCGCGGAAGGTGACGCGGCGCGCGAGGTCCACCACCTCGCCGAGGCGGCACGGCACGACCGGGACGGCCCAGGTGATGTCGTCGAAGCCGGCCTCGGCGAAGGCGCGGGCCTCGGGGAGAGTGGCGACGGTGAGGCCCCGGGCGCCAAGGTCGCGCTGCATCCGCGCGACCTCCACGCACTTGTGGGTCTTGGCGTGGGGCCGGAGCGCGACGCCGAGGGCGCGGGCCTTCGCGGCCATCGCGGCGGCGTTGCGCTCGAGGACGCCGAGGTCGAGGACGACGGCCGGCGTCGGGACACCGGCCAATGGAGAGCGGCGCGGCATCATCCGAAGGTGGTGCCGCGCCGCGGGAAGCTCAATGGGGACCGCCGGCTACTTGTCGAAGCCCGGGGGCATCTGGAGAAGGAAGTAGCTGTTGCCGTCGGGGTCCTGGAAGTTGGCGAGGATGCCGCCCCACGGCTGCTTGCGGGGCGGGAAGTTGAACGTCACGTGCTTCTTCTGCAGGGACTTCACCGTCTTCTCGATGTCGTCCACGTAGAAGCTGAGGCCCGTCCGCCGGCCGACCATCTTCTTCGCCTCGCGGTTCCAGGCGGTCGTGAGGGAGAAGGCCATCCGGCCCGCGTCGAAGCACACCCACTTGTGCTTCCGGTCGTAGAAGGCGAGTCGCAGGCCGATCTTGTCCCGGAAGAAGCGGAGGGACCTACTGAGGTCCTTGACGACCACGGTGACGTTGCCGAGCTGGGTGACCATGCGTGCGCCCCTCTGCGTCAGAAGAACTTGCGTTCGTGGGCCGAACGCTCGAGGCCTTCGCGGAAATCAGGATGCGCGATGTTGATGAGCGCGCGGGCACGTTCGCGGACCGTCTTGCCGAAGAGGTAGGCTGCACCGTACTCGGTGATGATCCACCGGACGTCCGCCCGGGTGGTGACGACGCCCGCGCCGGGGCTCAGCACCGGCACGATGCGGGACACCTTCCCCTTCGCCGCGGTGGACGGGAGCGCGATGATCGGCTTGCCGCCGCGCGAGCGCGACGCGCCCCGGATGTAGTCGGTCTGCCCGCCGAAGCCGCTGTAGAACTTCATCCCGATCGAGTCCGAGCAGACCTGGCCCGTGATGTCCACCTCGATGGCCGAGTTGAGCGCCACCATCCGGTCGTTCTGCGCGATGACGAAGGGGTCGTTGGTGTAGGCCGTCGGGTGCATCTCCACGACGGGGTTGTCGTGCAGGAAGTCGAAGAGGCGTTGCGTTCCGAGGACGAAGCCGGCGATAACCTTGCCGCGGTGGATGCTCTTCCGCTCGCCGGTGATGACGCCGGCCTCGATGAGGTCCACGCAGCCGTCGGAGAACATCTCGGTGTGCACGCCGAGCGCCTTGCGGTCGCCCAGCTGGCGGAGCACCGCGTCGGGGATGGTGCCGATGCCCATCTGGAGGCAGTCGCCGTCGCCGATGAGCGCGGCGGCGTTCCGGCCGATGGCATCGGTCACTGCATCGCCCGGCTCGCTCTCCAGCTCCGGCAAGGGGCGCGACGTCTCGACCACGGCGTGGAACTGGCGGACATGGAGGAATGCGTCGCCGTGGGTGCGCGGCATCCGGTCGTTCACCTCGGCGATGACGTGCCGCGCGTGGCGCGCCGCGTCGAGGGTATGGCCAACGTCGATGCCGAGGGAGCAGAAACCATGGGCGTCGGGCGGCGAGACCTGGATGAGGGCGATGTCGATCGGGAGCGCGTCCTCCTGGAAGAGCCGCGCGATCTCGCCGAGGAAGATGGGCGTGTAGTCGGCCCGGCCCTCGTTGACCGCCTGGCGGACGTTCCCGCCGATGAAGAGGGCGTTGTGGCGGAAGTGCCCCTCCATCTCCGGGGCGGCGTAGGGAGCCTTGCCGAACGTCAGGATGTGGACGACCTCGACGTTCGTGAGCGAGGCAGCACGAGCCGTGAGCGCTTCGAGGAGCGGGATGGGGGAGGCGCAGCCCGACTGGATCCAGACACGGTCCCCGCTCTTGACCACCTGCAGCGCCACCTCGGCGGTGGTCACGAGCGACCGGTACAGCTCGGCCCAGCGCGGTGCGGCATTCACTTTGGGCTTGGGCCCCGAAGCGGGCACAGGTTCCACGGTTGACGACATTGGAGACGCTCCCTTACGGGGCCGTACCACACGGTCCCGCAAGGGAGCCACCGCAAAAGTCGTGCTCGGGACCCCCGTCTATGGGGAGGGTCGGTGTGAGGTCAGTGCACCCCGCCCACCATCACCCACCGCGGCTACCCGCTCGTCCGCCCAACGTGAATCACCCGATGGAGTTCCGTCGCCGCCCCCAGGCCGGATTACGGCCGCTTCGTGGTCGGCGTGGCGGCCCGGACCGGCGCCGCCGGATGCCGCGCGTGGGCGCTGTCCTCGCGGGCCTCACGCGCCTCGGACGCGGCGTTCTCGTGCTCGGTCGGCCAGACGGCGCCCGTCACTGCGTTCACGTTGACCTCGGAGATCCCCTCCTGCCCCGGCATCCGGATGTCGAACGACCAGATGAGGGCGCCCTTCTCCCGCTCCAGCTCGGCCTTCTCGATCGCCCCGCTGGGCACACGGGCGATGGCGAGCTTGGCAGCCGAATCCACCGAGATCTTCGCCAGCGCCTTCACGCTGTCGGGCGCTTCGACCGGGAAGGCCGGAGCGGCCGCGGGGGCCGCCGCCGCGGGCTTCGCCGCTGCGGCCGCCTCGTTCTCCCCCTGCTCCTTCTTGCAGCCGGCCGCGAGCACGAGGCCCGCCAACGAAGCTGCGATGATGCCGTTCGTCCTCACGCCGTGCTCCTTGGCAACTGGTAGCCCCGTCCCCGGATGGCGACGAGAAGAGTGGGAACCACGTACAGGGTGATGGGTGTGGAGAGCGCCAGGCCACCGATCACCGCGAGGGCCAGGGGGCGTTGCAACTCCGCGCCGGCGCCGAGGCCGAGCGCCAGCGGCAGCAGGCCGAAGAGGGTGCACAGGGTCGTCATCAGGATGGGGCGCAGGCGGACCCGCGCCGCGTCCCGGATCGCCGGCTCGAGGGGCAGGCCGTCGAGGGTCATCCGCCGCCGGGTGAAATCGAGGAGGATGATGCCGTTCTTCACGATGAGCCCCACCAGCAGGATCAACCCCATGAGCGAGGAGACGTTGAGGGGCGTGCCGGTGACGAGAAGGAGCGCGATCGCCCCGACGAACGAGACGGGTGCCACCAGCACGATGGTCAGCGGCTCCACGAACGACTCGAACTGGATCACCATCACGGCGATCACGCTCACCACGGCGAGGACGAGCACGATGAGGAGCGCCTTGAACGCCGCCTGCTGGCCGGCGTACTGCCCACCCAGCTCCACACGGATGCCGGGGGGCGCCGGATGGGCGGCGAGGACGCGCCGCACGTCTTTCATCACGCCCCCGAGGGAGCGGCCGGCGACGTCGGCCTCCATCACGATCATCTGCCGCTGGTTCTCCCGCAGGTGCTCGGCGCGAGCCTCCACCGACCGGAACCCGACGAGCGCCGAGAGGGGGACGATCCGCCGGGCGCCGGTGACGACGGGAAGGGCGCCGAGGCCCGACGCGTCGAAGCGGACGGCGTCGGGCGCCCGGACGCGCACGCCGATCGTCCGGTCGTCGAGGCGCAGCTCCCCCGCCATCACACCGAGGAGGGCGCCGTTGACCGCCTCGCCCACCTCTGCGGGCGAGAGGTCGGCGCGGCGAGCCTCCGCCTCGTTGACCTTGAGCAGCATCTCGGGGCTCGGCTCGCTCACGCCATCGTACAGGTCCTCGAGGCCGCCGACCTTGTCGAGGTCGGGCGCGAGGCCCTTGGCGAACGCCTCGAGCGAGTCGAGCCGATCGCCGAAGAGCTTGATCTCCACCGGCCGCGACGCCCCGGCGAGGTCGTTGATCACGTCGGAGAGGATCTGGACGAACTCGATGCGGAGCCGCGGCAGCGCCGCGCCCACCCGGGTGCGCACGTCGTCGATCACCTGGAAGCTGCTGCGCGTCCGCTCGCGCTGCGGGCGGAGGCGGACCACGATGTCGCCCCGGTTCAGCTGGGTCGCGAACATCCCCATCTCCGCACCGGTCCGCCGCGACGTGCCCGTGATCTCGGGGATCCCCGCCATGATCCCTTCGACCACGCGGAGCTCACGGTCCGTCTCCGCGAGCGCCGTGCCGCCGGGCGACCAGTAGTCGAAGACGAACGCCCCCTCGTCCATCTCGGGCAGGAACCCCGACCCCACCAGCTGCCACCCCACGAAGCCGAGCGCCACGAGGACCACGGCCACGGCGAGGAGCTGGCGCGGATGGTTGATCACGACGCCGAGGGAGCGCTCGTAGAGGTCGGAGAGCCCGTCGAGCGCCCCGGCGAGGCGTGCCGTCCGCGCGCGGAGCCCGACGGCCGGGGCCACGTCCGGCGCGCGGTCCGCCTCCACCGTCACGAACTGCTCGGCGAGGAGGGGGATAACGGTGAGCGCGAGCACCCACGACACGACCACCGCGCTGGCGAGCGTGACCGAGAGCGCGATGAAGAACTGCCCCACGACCCCCTGCAGAAGGCCGAGGGGGAGGAAGACGACCACCGTCGTAACGGTGGAGGTCGTGACCGGCCAGATCAGCTCCTGCAGCGCGTGCCGGACCGCCTCGCCCCGGCTCTCGTGCAGGTGGAGGTGCCGGACGATGTTCTCGGTCACCACCACCGCGTCGTCCACCACCAGCCCGATGGCGATGGCCATGGCACCGAGGGTCATCAGATTGAACGTCTGCCCGAGGAGTCGCATCACGAAGATCGTGACGATCAGCGTCAGCGGGATGGAGAGCGCGCTGATCGCCGTGATGCGGAGGCGCCGTAGGAAGAGGAGTAGGATGATCGTGGCCAGGAGGGCGCCGAGGAGCATCGCGTCGCGGACGGAGGCCACGGCGTCCCGCACCAGCCCTGCTTGATCGTAGATCGGCTTGAGGCGCACACCGGGCGGGAGCTGCGGCGTCAGGGAAGCGACCGCGGCGGCGACGCTGTCGGCGATCTGGAGGGTGTTGCCGCCGGGCTGGCGGGTGATGTTGACGAGCGCCACCGGCTTGCCGTCTCCGGCGATGATCCGGACGTGGTCCTCGGTGGCGGCCACGACGGTCGCCAGGTCGCGCACCCGCACGCCCGGGCGCACCACGACCTGCGCGACGTCCTCGGTGCCGTGCGCCTCCAGGTCCGTCACCAGGAGGTACTGCTTGTAGTCGCGCCCCATCCGCCCGACGGCCTCGGGGGTGATGCCCGCGCGGATGGCGGCCGCGAGGTCGTCGTAGGAGAGGCCGTGCGCGGCCAGCCGGCCCGGCTCGGCGATCACCTCGATCTCGCGGACGTCGCTCCCCTGGACGTCCACCCGGCCCACGCCGCGGATGCGCGAGAGGACCGGCTTCACCTGGTAGCGGGCGATGTCGAAGAGGGTGGCGGCGTCGCCCCCCTCGAGGTTGTACGAGAGTATGGGGAAGACCGACGGCGTGAGCCGCTCGATCTCGATCTCGAGGCCGGGCGGCAGCTCGGAGCGCACCTGGTTCACCCGCGCCTGGACGAGCTGGAGGCCGAC
>JBEKGT010000032.1:0-12062 GCA_050012655.1 Gemmatimonadales bacterium
CGAGCGCGGCCTCGCCAATGGCCTCGGAGAGCGTCGGGTGCGCGTGAATCGCGAACTCGACCTCCTCCACCGTGAACTCGTTGGTGCGCGCCGTGACCAGCTCGTGGATCATCTCGGTGGCGTGCTCGCCGGCGATGTGGGCGCCGAGGATCTCGCCGTGCTTGGTGCCGCGGATGATCTTGACGAGCCCGTCGGTCTCGCCCTGGCAGCGGGCGCGGCCGTTGGCGCTGAAGGGGAAGCGGCCGACTTGGTAGGCGAGCCCCCTCTCCTTGCATTGCTCCTCGGTGAGGCCGACGCTCGCGACCTCGGGGGAGCAGTAGGTGGCGCCGGGGACGTTGGTGTAGTCGATGGGGTGCGGCGACTGGCCTGCGATCACCTCGGCGGCGATCACGCCCTCGCGGCTCCCCTTGTGGGCGAGGAGGGGTGGGCCGGCGACGTCGCCGATGGCGTAGACGCCTGGCACGCTCGTCCGCATCAGGCCGTCCACCTGGATGAAGCCGCGGTCGCTCAGCTTCACCCCCGCGGCCTCGAGGCCGAGGCCCTCGGTGTTGGGGGCGCGGCCCGCGGCCACGAGCACCACGTCTACCTTCAGCGTCTCGGTCTTCCCGCCCGCCTCGAAAGTGATGCTCACCCCGTCGGCCGCGACCTTGGCGCCCTGGATGCGCGCGTTCGCGAACACGGCGATGCCGCGCTTCTTGAACGCCTTGGCCACCGCATCGGACATCTCGGCGTCTTCAATGGGGAGGATTCGCGGCAGGGCCTCGAGGAGCGTGACCTCGGTGCCGAACGCCGCGAAGATGTCGGCGAACTCAGTGCCGACCGCCCCCGCGCCGACGATGGCCATCGCCTTCGGCGCCTTCTCGAGGAAGAGGGCCTCGGTGCTCGAGATGACCTTCGTCCCGTCGAAGGTGAGGCCGATTTGCGGCAGGTCCTTGGCGCGCGAGCCGGTGCCGATCACCACGGCCTTCGACGCCGTCAGCTCCACGTCGCCCGCGGCGCTCCCCGTGACCTTCACCCTCTTCCCCGGCAGCAGCGTCGCCTTCCCGCGCACCAGTTCGATCTTGTGCTTCTTGAAGAGGAACTCGACGCCCTTGGAGTTCTGGTCGGCGATGCGGCGCGAGCGCTTCATCGCCACGCCGTAGTCGGTCGTGACCTCGCCCGTGGTGATGCCGAGGTCCTTGGCGTGGCGGATGAGGTTGGCGCTGTGCGCGGAGTGGAGCAGCGCTTTGGTGGGGATGCACCCGACGTTCACGCACACGCCGCCCGGCTTGTCCATCTCCACCGCGGCGACGGTGAGACCGAGCTGGGCGGCACGGATGGCGCCGACGTAGCCGCCGGGGCCCGCGCCGATGAAGATGACGTCGAAGGTGGTCGCCACGAGGGACTCCTAGAGCAGCATCGCGAGGGGGTTCTCGAGCAGCAGTGCGAGGGTCTGCAGGAACCGGGCGCCGGTGGCGCCGTCCACGACCCGGTGGTCGCACGAGAGGGTGACGCTCATCAGCCGGCGGACGGCCACGGCGCCGTCCACGACGGCGGGCCGTTCGGCGACGCGCCCGACCGCGAGGATCGCGGCCTCGGGGGGGTTGATCACGGCGGTGAAGGCGTCGATGTCGAGCATCCCGAGGTTCGACACGCTGAACGTCGCGCCGGTGTACTCCTCGGGGAGGAGCCGCCGGGCCCGTGCCTTCTCGGCGAGCGCGCGCGACTCCGCGGCGATCTCGGCGAGGCCCTTGCGGTCGGCGTGCCGGATGACCGGCGTGATGAGGCCGTCCTCGACGGCGACCGCCATCCCGACGTGCACGTCGCCGTGGAAGCGGATGCAGTCCTCGAGGAAGGAGGCGTTGACCGCCGGGTGCTTCCGGAGCGCCAGCGCCGCGGCCTTCACGACCAGGTCGTTGAAGGAGACGGCGTACTGCTCGCCGAGGGCCTTGAGGTGCGCCCGCGCCTCCGCGGCGCGCTCCATGTCGAGCTCCCGCGTGAGGAAGAAGTGCGGCACGGGGCCGAGCGACTGGACGAGTCGCTTGGCGATCGTCTTCCGGATCTGGGTCAGGGGGACGTCGGTGTAGCCGCCGGGCGGGGCCATCGGCGCGGCGGGGGCGGCGGGCGCTCCGGCGCGGATCGCCGGCTCCGGCGGCTCGCCCGGTCGGACGGCTCGCTGCGCTCGCACGGCGCCCGGGCTCGCCGGCAGAGCCGGCTCCCGCGTCTCCGCTGGCCCGGCTGCCGCGTCCGCCGCCTCGACGTCGCGCTTCACCACGCGGCCGCCGGGTCCGGTGCCGGCGACGGCGCGCAGGTCGAGCCCGCGTTCGCCGGCCATGCGCCGCGCGAGGGGAGAGGCGAAGACGCGGCCGGAAGGTGCGGCGAGGGGTGGGGCAGTGGGGGCCGCGAGTGGCGCCGCAATGGCAACGCCCGCAGCGGCTCCCGCGGCCGCCGCAGGCGCGCCGCTGGCAGGTGCCGCGCCGCCCGCGATCGCCGAGATGTCCTCGTCCGCGGCGCCGATCACCCCCACCAGCGCGCCGACCGGCACCGTCGCCCCCTCGCCAAGCACGATCCGGCGCAGCACGCCGTCGCTCCGCGCCACGAGCTCCATCACCGCCTTGTCGGTCTCGACCTCGGCGAGCGTCTCGCCGGTGTGGACGGCCTCGCCCTCCTTCTTGCGCCACGCCACGAGCCGCCCCTCCTCCATCGTGGGCGAGAGCGCCTCCATCACGACCTTGGTGGCCACCCGGTCACCCGCCGCGGTAGAGGACGCGGTGCACGGCGTCGCGGATCTTCGGCACGTCGGGCTTGGCGAGCTTTTCGAGGTGCTTGTTGTACGGCATCGGCACGTCGGCGCCGGTGACGCGCAGGACGGGCGCGTCGAGCCAGTCGAACGCTTCGCGCTGGATGTCGTCCACCACCTGCGCGCCGATCCCCGCGAACGGCCATCCCTCCTCGACGATCACGCAGCGGTTGGTCTTGCGGACCGACGCGGCGATGGTGGCGACGTCGAGGGGCCGGATGGTGCGCGGGTCCACGACCTCGGCCGAGATGCCATCCTTCGCCATCTCCTCGGCGGCCTTGAGGGCCAGGGCCACCATCTTGGCGTGCGCCACGATGGTCACGTCGGTCCCCTCGCGCTTCACGTCCGCCACGCCCAGCGGCACGACGCGCTCCCCGTCGGGGACCTCCCCCTTGGTGTTGTACATCATCTCGCCTTCGATGAACACCACGGGGTTGTTGTCGCGGATGGCGCTCTTGAGGAGGCCCTTGGCGTCGGCGGCGTTCGAGGGCGCCACCACCTTGAGGCCGGGCACGTTGGCGTACCACGCCTCGAAGCTCTGCGAGTGCTGGGCGGCGAGCTGGAGCGCCGCGCCGCCGGGCCCGCGGAAGACGATCGGGATCGGCACCTGGCCGCCCGACATATAAAGCATCTTCGCCGCGGAGTTCACGATCTGGTCGATGGCGAGGAGCGCGAAGTTCCACGTCATGAACTCGACCACCGGACGGAGCCCCGCCATGGCGGCGCCGACGCCGATCCCGGCGAAGCCCAGTTCGGTGATCGGCGTGTCCACCACGCGCTCCGGCCCGAACTCCTCCAGGAGCCCGCGGCTCACCTTGTACGCGCCCTGGTAGACGCCCACCTCCTCGCCCATGAGGAAGACGGCGGGGTCGCGGCGCATCTCCTCGCGGAGCGCCTGGTTGAGCGCGTCGCGGTAGGTCAGGAGGGGCACGTCACGGCTCCCGGTAGACGTCGGTGGTGAGGGTGGACGGGTCGGGCTCGGGCGCCTCGTCGGCGAAGTGGAGCGCGTCCTCGACCTCGTCGGCGACCTCGGCCTCCATCGCCTGCGACGCCTCGTCGTCGAGCATCTTCCGCTCGCGGAGCGTCGCCGCGAAGGCGTGGATCGGGTCGCGGGCCTTCTGCTGCTCGACCTCGTCCTTGGTCCGGTAGTGGCCGTGGATCGGGTCGGACATCGAGTGGCCCATGAAGCGGTAGGTGCGGATCTCGAGCAGGGTCGGCGTCTTGCGCTCGCGGCCGCGCAGGGCGGCGCGGTGGACGGCGTCGCGCACGGCGAGCACATCCATCCCGTCCACCGTCTCCGCCGGCATGTCGTACGAGCAGGCGCGCTGCACCACGTCGTAGAGCGCGGACGCGCGCTCCAGCGCGGTGCCCATCCCGTAGCGGTTGTTCTCGCAGATGTAGATGCACGGCAGCTTCCACAGCGCCGCCATGTTCAGCGACTCGTGGAAGGCGCCGTTGTTCACCGCGGCCTCGCCGAAGAAGACCACCGAGACGGCGTCGCCGCCCTTGTACTTGATCGCGTACGCCGCGCCGGTCGCGAGGGGGATGTGCCCGCCCACAATGGCGTGCCCGCCCAGGAAGCCGAGGGAGGCGTCGAAGAGGTGCATCGAGCCGCCCTTACCACCCGAGCACCCCGGCGCCTTCCCGAACAGCTCCGCCATCACGGCGCGTGCCGTCATCCCACGCGCCAGCGCCTGCCCGTGCTCGCGGTAGCTCGCCATGATGAGGTCGTCGGGGCGCAGCGCCGCCATCGTCCCCACGGCCACTGCTTCCTGGCCGATGTAGAGGTGGCAGAAGCCGCCGATCTTCCCGAGCGCATACGCCTCGCCGCACTTCTCCTCGAAGCGCCGGATGAGGAGCATGTCGCGCAGCAGCTGCCGCATCGTGGCGGTGTCGTCGGCGGGGAGGGTCGCCGGCCGCGCGACCGTGGTCGTTCCCGTCTTCGTCGTCATGGACGCGCCCCCGCGCGCTCGGCCTGCTCCCAGGCGTGGTACGACGAGCGCACCAGCGGCCCCGACTCCACGTGCCGGAAGCCGAGGCCCATCCCGATCCGGCGCAGCTCCGCGAACTCGTCCGGTGTCCAATAGCGCGCCACCGGCAGGTGCGTCGGCGAGGGGCGCAGGTACTGCCCGATCGTCACCAGGTCCACCTGCACCGCGCGCAGGTCCCGCAGCGCGGTGACCGCCTCGTCCCACGTCTCGCCCAGGCCCACCATGATCCCCGACTTCGTCACCTGCAGCGGGTCCATCCGCTTCGCCCTCGCCAGCAGCTCGAGGGCGCGGTCGTAGCGCCCCCCCGGCCGGGCGATCCGGTACAGCCGTGGCACCGTCTCGAGGTTGTGATTCAGGATGTCGGGGCGCGCCTCCACGACGGTCCGCAGCGCCGCCTCATCCCCCTTGAAGTCCGGGATCAGGAGCTCGATGCCCGTCTCCGCCATCCGAAGGCGGATCTCCCGCACCACCGCCGCGTACTGGCCGGCGCCGCCGTCGGGGAGGTCGTCGCGGTCCACCGACGTCACCACGACGTGCTGCAGGCGCATCGCCTCCACCGCCTCAGCGAGGCGCCGCGGCTCCTCGCGGTCGAGGGGCTCGGGCGTCCCGTGGGCCACCGCGCAATACGCGCAGTTCCGCGTGCAGACGTCGCCGAGGATGAGGAACGTGGCGGCGCGATGGTCCCAGCATTCGCCGACGTTCGGGCAGTGCGCTTCCTCGCACACCGTGTGGAGCCTGAGGTCCCGCATCAGCCGCCGGACCTCGGCGTAGGTCTCGCCGCCGGGCGACTTGACCTTCAGCCAGCCGGGCTTGCGGACCGGGGCATCGGCGACCGCGGCGCCCCCGGCGTGGCGGGACGCGATCTGCACGAGGGAAACGGGCTCGTTTTCCATTGGCGGCACGCAAGATAGTCCCGGGCGGAAGCCCAGGCCAGGGAGGCATCAACCGTCCGGTTGATCGGCCTTCTTGAGGCGGCGCATCTCGTCTTCGATGGCCGGGTCCACGAGGAGGTTATCGGAGATCTCGGCGATCTCCTCGGCGTCGCGCCACTGCCGCTCCAGCTCCCGGAGCTCGGCCTGCTCGTCCACCGACATCTCGAGGGCGAGCGCCTCGGCGCCCTTATAGGTGGAGACTTTCGCTTCGCGCAGCGCTTGGCGGGTGAGGAACGCTTCGGGCCCGCCGTAGGCGTCCACCTGGAGGGCGGCCTCGGAGGCCTTCTTCTTCAGCCGGCGGCTGTGGCGCAGGTTGAGGTAGGTCAGGCCGCTGCGCAGGGCGGTCTCGGCGTCGGCGCCCTCGAGGAGCGCGCCCTCTCCCTTGCAGCGCGTGCATTTGAGGAGAAGGGCGAGATCGGCGCGGGAGGTGTGCTGGAGCCGCGCCTCCTTCACGTGTCTGGACCTGAGCACCATCACCTTGCCGCAGCGGGCGCAGATGGGCGGCTCGATCGGCACCTTCCGGTTGCCGACGAGGCCGGTGTAGATCGAGTTCGAGAGGTTGGGGATCTGTCCCATGAACGCGCCCATCGAGCCCCCGGCCGCGATGTTGACGGCGACGGTGAGCCCGATGACGGCGATGGCTACCGGCACCACCACCTTCAGCTTCTCGCGCTGGCGCGCCTTGATCCGCTCGCCGTAGCGCCAGGTGGCCAGTTCGGGGCGCGGCGGCTGGCCCACACGCACGACGTCGTACGCCCCGAGGCGGATCAGCGCGACCTGTTCGCTCGTCGCCGCCACGCGTCCGGCGGAGGCCATCCGGTCCAGCGCCGCGATGATGTCGAGGCGCTCGTCGAAGGGGGTGAGGTTCCAGCGGGCGCAGCGCTGGCAGATGACCCAGGCGCGGCTCTTCCAGCCGTCGTAGGCGAAGCGGCGGCCGACGCCGAGGCCCGACGCGCCGCCGTCGCCGCCCAGCTCACCGGAGCAGAATGCGCAGGAAGTGAACACTCAGCGCCTCACGCGGTCGCGTCGAACCTGCTGACCGCATACGAAGCGATGTCCCACTTGGTGTCACCATCCACGACCAGGTCCCGGATGATCTCGCCGGTGAGCGGCCCGAGGAGGATGCCCTCGCGGCCGTGGCCGGTGGCGTAGAACAGGTTCTCGACTTCGGGGTCGCGTCCGATGATCGGGTCGCCGTCGGGTGTCATGGGCCGCAGCCCCGCCCACGTCTCGCGGACCGGCCGCTCGCGCAGCGCGGGGAGGAGCGCGCCCGTCTCGGCGAAGATGTGCTCGAGCCCGGCCGGCGTGGTGGCCTTCTCGAAGCCCGCGTGCTCCATCGTCGAGCCGAGGATCGCGAGCCCGCGGCGCTCGACCACATACGCGCCCCGGCCGAAGAGCACCGCCGGCGGCTCGCCGGCCGGCCAGTCCACCACGGCGATCTGCCCGCGGACCGGCTCGACGGGCAGCGCTCGCGGCAGGCCGACGAGCTGTGCCGACCAGCTCCCGGCGGCGAGCACGACGGCCGGCGCCTCGAGGGGACCTTGCTCGGTGACGACGGACGTCACCCGTCCACCGCGCACGACGACCTCCCACACCGTCTCGCGCTCCCGGAGCTCGGCGCCGAGGCGGCGGGCATCCTGCAGGACGGCCCGCACCAGCGCCGGATTGTCCACGGCGCCGTCGCGCGGGGCGAGGTAGGCGCCGAGGGCCGCGGGGCCGATGCCGGGGTGACGCGCGGCGAGCGCGGGGCGGTCGAGCCACTCGGCGGCAAGTCCGGCGGTGCTCTGGTGCGCGGCCGCGGCGCAGAGCTCGGAGGCGCGCGCCTCGTCGAAGGCGACGAGGGCGATCCCGGTGACGCGGTGTCCGACGTCGATCCCGGTGTCACGCCGGAGCACCGCCGCCAGCTCGCCATAGCGCTCGCGCGCCGCGATGCCCAGGGCGAGGGTCGGGTCTCCCGGCTCCGCCTCGACCTGCGGCGCGAGCATCCCCGCCGCCGCGCTCGACGCCTCCATCCCCGCTTCGCCCCGCTCCACGAGCAGGACGCGGCGGCCGGCCGCCGCGAGCGCGCGGGCGCACGAGGCACCGGCCAGTCCGGCGCCGACGATGAGGACGTCCGGCCGCGCGCTCACGGGCGCCTTGCGTGAAACCGGGTCGTCCCTAGGTTCGTAGGGGCCATCAGATCATCGGGCAGGAGGCCTGTCATGTTGCGGAAGATCCTCGGGTTCGCCGTGCTGGCGATAGTGGCCGTCGTCGTGCTCAAGCTCGCGTTCGGCCTGCTGGGGTTCGCGTTCCATCTCGCCGTGCTGCTGCTCGAGCTGGCGCTGGTCGGCCTCGTGGTCTACTGGGTGCTGAAGCTGGTCGCGCCCTCGACGGCGGAGCGGGTGAAAGAGATGATCGCCGGGCGGCCGCGGCCCCCGGCCGACGAAGCCTGATCGCGGCGTCGGGCCGCGACCGCTGCGCCGAGCGCCCGGACCCGTCCGGGCGCGCGTGCGTTACGGCACCGGACCCAGCGTGCCACGTTGCTCGAGTGCACGTGATGGATCCGCCATCCGGCGGGGTGCCGCTCCAGTATGAGCGTCGCGATGCCGCGCTCCCCCCCCTGTGGATTCCGCCCCACCCAGCCGTACCCCGCCACGACCCACGCGTAGTCCCCGGCGACCTGGATGCGCAGGTCGTCCACGGAGCCGGTGCCGGGGGCCGGCACGCCGGCGAGGCGTGGGCGGGCGGTGAGGGCCACCCCCGTCGCGACGAAGTCCGCCCCCGGCGCGAGGAGCGTGTCCACGGCCTCCTCGCCGCGGGCCTCGCCGAGGATGAAGGCGGTGACGGCGGCACGGATCGCGGGGACGTCGGCGCCGATCGTGGGCGGGAGCAGGGGAGCCTGTGGCGGCACGTGCTGCGCGCAGGCGGCGAGGGCGAAGGCGGCGAGCGCGGCGCGCGCCGCGAGCCGGCTAGGCGCGGTCCAGCGCGGCATCCACGCCCCAGACGAGCAGGGGGATGAGGATCTCGTGGTGGCCGGTGAGGAGGTACCCGGTGCCGCCGGCCTGGGTCGGCCGCTCGACCACGTTGAGGCGCGGGCGATAGTGGCGGATCATGTCGCAGTCCACCGCCGTGAATCCGGCGGGCTTCCCCCCCGCCAGATTGCGGGCGACGGTCAGCGCCTTGAGGAAGACCTCGGGCATGATGACGGCGCTGCCGAGGTTGAGCACCACGCCGCCGCCGTCGAGCCGCGCCACCGCGGCGGCGAGGCGCCGGAAGTCGCGGTGCGTGGTGGCCCCGGTGGCGGCGCCGTCGGCGGCGGGGTGCTGATGGATGATGTCGGCGCCGATGGCGACGTGGACGGTCGCCGGCGTGCCGTGGGCACGGGCCGCGAGGAGCACCGACTGCTCGCGTCCCGGCGCGTCCCGCCGCGCCTCGAGCCACCGGGCGAGCGCCTCGCCGAGCCCCCATCCCTCCGCGTGTCCCCGCGCGATGGCGGCGTTCATCTCGCGGCCCGTCTCCTCCGCCATGCCGAAGGTCCCGTCCGCGAGTCCCGCGGCCACGTCCTCGCTGGTGCCGCCGAACGCGGCCAACTCGAAGTCGTGGATCGCGGCCGCGCCGTTCATCCCCACGTGGGTCAGCACGCCGCGCCGCAGGAGGTGCACGAGGAGCGGCCCCATCCCCGTCTTGATGACGTGCCCGCCGATGAGCGCGACCACCCCGCGGCGCGCGCGGGTGGCGGCGGCGATGGCGGCGATCGCCGCGCGGAGGTCGCGCCCGGCCAGGACGGATGGGAGGGACGCGAGGAAGGCGTCGAAGGAGCGGTCCGCGCCCGGAACGGCGGCGAGGAGTGCGGTGTTGACCTTGTTGGGGCGCTTCCCGATGGGGACCGTGCGGACGCGCGCGAGGTCGGCTTCGGGAGGGGCGGGATCCCGCGGAGGGGGGCTCATGGCCGCGTCCAGTCGCGGAGGTTCATCGTCAGGGAACCGACACTGAGCCGCGTGCGGATCATCACCGGGATGCGGTACTCGTCGTCGGAGAGCCACACGGTGGCCTGGCCACCCTCGCTGAAGAGGCCGCGGCTCTTGAAGGTCGGGCGGACGGCGACTGCCGCGAAGCGCCCGAACGGGGTGTTCACGGTGTCGCGGCCGAGGACGCGCAGCGTGACCGGGTTGCGGTCGGGCTTGAAGTAGCGGGGCAGGGTGTAGGTGCGGCCCACCTCGAGCGGGAGGGTGCGGGCGAAGTAGAAGAACGACGCGTCATCCAGCGGCTGGGTCGTGGTGGCGAGGGTATCGCGTCCGTTCTGCACGTAGAAGCCGCGCTCCGGATGGATTTCGTAGCGGTTGACCCGGAAGGTGCCGTTGTCGTCCGTGTCCTGGGTGAAGCGGCGCGAGGTGAGGTCGCGCACGCTGAACCACGATTGGAGGCTGTCGGTGAGCGAGTAGAAGATGGCGCGGGCGCGCACGGTGAAGACGACGTGGAAGACGGGCTCGCCGCGGATGGTGTCGATGCGCACGACCTCCATGGAGGCGCGCCCCACGCGGAACATCCCGAACTTGACGTCGTACTCCATCCGCTCGCCGACGGCGAAGGGGAGGGGGAGGAGCGAGTCCTGGCGGATCGCCGGTGCGCCCGCCTGCGCGACTTCGCGGGCCGCGAGCGCGGCGGCCACCACGAGGCCCGCGCCCGCCAGCACCGAGGAGAAGCGGTTCACAACGGTCCCGGCGATGCGGGCGGCGCGGCGGCGCGCGGCGCGCCGCCGGGCCCCCGTCCCCGTCCGCCGCGCCGGCCGCGCCCGCGGCGCGGGGTCTGCTGCGGCGGCGCCGGATCCTCTTCCCCATCGCTCGGCGCGGCGGTGGCCGTGCCGCGGGGGAGGCCGCGCGCCGCCCACACCACCTCCCACGCGGACCGAAAAGGCGTGGCGCGCGAGGGGCGCTGGCGGGGCGGCACCGGGCTGGCGAGGGCGACGACCTCGGTCCGCCGCGAGACTGCCGCGGCGCGCGCGAGCAGCTCGAGGTCGGCCGCCCACCCTTCGGTGCGGAGCAGCGGTCCCCGCTCGCGCAGCATCCGTGCGAGCGTGGCGACGCGGTACGCGCGGAGCGTGCCGACGCCGGCCGTCGCGCCGTCCACCCGCGCCAGCGCCCGCGCCCCGGTGCGGGCCAGCGCGCGTGCCGCGCGCTCGCGCAGAGGCACGCCCGGCCGCCGGTGCGTGTCGCCGAGGACGAGATCGGCGCCGCTCTCGACGCGGCGGATGAGGTCGGGAAGGTCGTCCGGGGACTCGGAGAAGTCGGCCTGGATGGTCACCGCGACATCCCGCCGCGGCCGGTCGCTCCGGCTCACCGCCAGGCGCAACAGTTCCTCGAGGCTCCGCGCGTAGCCGCGCCGCTCCCGGTGGGTGACGAGCGTGAGTGGGAGGGCCCGCGCGTAAGGGCCGAGCACCGCATCGGTCCCGTCGGTCGAGGCGTCGTCCACGACGAGGAGCTGGTATTCGCGCTCGAAGGCGGTGAAGACCTGCCGCACCTTCCAGAGCAGCAGGCCGACCGTGGCCGCTTCGTCACGGACGGGGACCAGGACGTAGATCACGGGCGCAATCTAGATGACGACCGGGAGAAGTGACAGAGTGCCAAGACGCGCAGGCGTGCGGTGGTGCCGACGGGTCAGTGGGCAGCGAGCGCCGCGGCCAGAGTGGTGCGCAACTCGGCCAGCTTGAACGGCTTGGTGAGGACCGGCCGCCCGGTGGCCTTGAGGAAGGCGAGGGTGTCGCCGGCCACGGTGTCGCCGGTGGCGAAGACGACGCGCGCGGCGACCGCGGGGGCCTGCGCGCGCAGCGTCTCGAAGATCTCGCGGCCGCCCACGCCCGGCATCCGCACGTCGGTGAAGATCAGGTCGTGGCCGCCCTCGAGCGCGCGCCGCAGCCCCTCGGCGCCGTCCGCCGCAGTCTCCACCTCGTGCCCCCACGACTCGAGCGTGGCGCGCATGTAGTGCAGGATGTGGGTCTCGTCGTCCACGACCAGGACGCGGGCGCGCGCCGGGGCCTGGGGCGCGTCGCCCTCAGCCACGGGGTGCGCCGCCGGCGCGGCGGGGAGCTCGACGGTGAAGGTGGCGCCGGCGCCGCGCGCCGACTGGAGCGAGAGGCGACCGCCGTGCTCCTTCACGAGCCCCGCGCAGATGGACAGCCCGAGCCCGGTCCCTTCCCCCTCGCGCTTGGTGGTGAAGAAGGGCTCGAAGATCCGCTCGGCGAGCTCGGCCGGCACCCCCGGTCCCGTATCCACCACGTCCACCGCGACGCCGTCGAGCCACGGGCGGGCGCGGATGGTGACCCTGCCCGGCCGTCCGGTCGCGGCGATGGCCTGGGCGCCGTTGTTGATCAGGTTGACGAAGACC
>JBEKGT010000033.1:0-11932 GCA_050012655.1 Gemmatimonadales bacterium
TCCAGCCCGCGTGCGCGCAGCCCGTCCACCAGCCGCCCGACCATCGCGTCCACCTGCCGGATTGCGTCCGCCATCTGCGGCGCGTCGGGGCCGTAGCGGTGCCCCGCGTCGTCCGTGTCGGAGAGGTATAGGAGCAGCACCGACGGCCGCTGCGCGTCGGGCAGGTCGAGCCACGCGA
The DNA here is from genome assembly GCA_050012655.1 of Gemmatimonadales bacterium. Lineage (GTDB taxonomy): Bacteria > Gemmatimonadota > Gemmatimonadetes > Gemmatimonadales > JACORV01 > JADGQW01. The sequence goes on from JBEKGT010000033.1 coordinate 179, forward strand.
GCACCTGGTCCACGCGCGCCGAGTCCGGGACGCGCGCGTCGTACCGCCGCCAGTACGTCGGAAGGACCCCGGCGATCGGAGCCTCGGTGCCGGGCCAGAACATCGCCGCCGAGCGCGCCCCCTGCCGCTCGGCCGTGACCCAGAGGGGCTCGCCACCCCACCAGCGCGGGTCCCGCACCGCGAGCGTGTCGCTGGCGTGGAAGACCGCGCCGGTCCCGGGGTCCTTCACCGTGTTGTCCACGATCCCGTGGTGCTCCGGCAGGAGGCCGGTCACGAGCGTGTAGTGGTTGGGGAAGGTCTTGGTGGGAAACGAGGGGACCAGCGCGCGGACCCGGACGCCGGACTCGGCGATGCGCGACAGGTTGGGCGTGAGGCCGCGGTCGAGGTAGTCCCAGCGGAAGCCGTCGAACGACATGAGGATGAGCAGGGGCCGCGGCGGGGAGCGGCGCGGCGCCGGCGCGCCCGCTGCCGTTCCGGCGACGACGAGAAAGAGGGCCAGCGCGGAACGGATGGCGGCGTGGTGGGCGGTCATGTCGGCAAGATTACCCGGTCCCCGCTCGCCAAGGGAAGTCCAGGCGTTCCTTCAAGCAGTGGAGCCGGCGCCGGAGAGCACCGCCTCGAACTGCTGGCGGCACTCCTCCAGCCCCGGCGCCACCAACGCGTTCGCCCCGACGCTCAGCGCGGCCAGAGCCAGCCGAACGTCCCCGCCGTCAAGCCGCAGTAGATCAGCGCGTCGAGCACGGTGAGCCACGTGCTCCGCCACGACTTGCTGAACCAGATGCTGTCCATGAACGACCCCATCCCGTATGCCACGAACGAGGTCGCCCCCACCACCTGGAAGACCTTGAGGTACGGAGCACCCTGCGCCAGCGCGTGCGCCGCGACGTACGCCGAAAAGAACGACACCACCAGGTACAGGACGAACACCTGCCCCAGCATCTTCCCCATGCTCATCGTCCCCGGCGTCCCCGCGTGGATCACGCCCACCGGGCCCTTCGCGTAGCGCTCCATCCACGTCTTCTTCGCCGCCGCCTTGTCGGTGGCCTTCATGTCCATGTACGGGAACAGGTATTGCCCCGTCGTCACCCCCACCTTGCGGAGCGCCTCCTGCAGGTCGCCCTCCAGCCCCCCCTGCTTCCAGTCACCGTCGTGCCACTTGAAGAACATCCAGATCACCGAGCTCCCAACGAACACGAACACCGCCGAAAGCAGGATGGGCAGCCACAACGCGCCGAGGGATACGGCGACCGGAGGCATCATCCCTTGCATGCCGGCACTCCTGTTGGGGGAATGGCAGATATAAAAGCGACTTAGTCGTATATAGGTCAAGGGGGTGCACAGAAGCCGCGTGCCAGACGCCAAGGGCCAGGGGTTAGGAGACAGACGCCAAGGGGTCAGAGGGAACGGCCGATTCCGGAGTGGGACAGTCGGGTTTATCTTGCAGGGGTCCAACACACCGTCCCCGACCCCCGGGAGGCCGTATGCCGATGCCCCGGCACGACGAAGGGCCGCCGTCCGCAGACAGCCGCTGGAACGCCATCGTGGCGCGCTACCGGCAGCCCATCACCCGCAGGGGGGTGTGGCAGGTCGTGAACACCGCGGGCCCCCTCATGCTGCTGTGGCTGGCGATGTACTTCGGCCTCCGGCTCTCGTACGCCCTCACGTTGGCGCTGGCGGTGCCGACGGCGTTCTTCCTGGTGCGGCTCTTCATCATCCAGCACGACTGCGGTCACGGCGCGTTCTTCAAGTCGCAGCGACTCAACGACGCCCTCGGCTCGGCGATCGGCGTGCTGACGCTGACGCCGTACGCGTACTGGCGGAAGACCCACGCGCTGCACCACGCGGGGAGCGGGAACCTCGAGCACCGCGGCTTCGGCGACATCGCCACCCTGACGGTCGCGGAGTACCGGGCGCTCTCGTGGTGGGGACGGGTGCGGTACCGCGCCTACCGCCACCCGGCCGTCCTCTTCCTCATCGGGCCGGTGTGGCAATTCGTCCTCTGGCACCGCCTCCCCGCCATCGTGCCGCGCACGTGGCGCCGCGAGCGACTGAGCATCGTGCGGAACGACATCGCGCTCGCGGTGCTGGTGACGGCAATGACCTTGGCCGTCGGCTGGAAGGCGTTCCTGCTCGTCCAGCTTCCGGTGTCGCTTCTCGCCGGCTCCGTCGGCGTATGGCTGTTCTACGTGCAGCACCAGTTCGAGGACACCTACTGGGAGCACGACGAGCGGTGGGCGTTCGTGGACGCCGGCCTCAAGGGGAGTTCCTACTACCGCCTCCCGCGGCTGCTTCAGTGGGCAACGGGCAACATCGGCCTGCACCACATCCACCACCTGAGCAGCCGCATCCCCAACTACCGCCTCCAGGAGGCGTTCGACGAGAACCCGGACCTGCAGCGGGTGACCACGCTGACGCTTTGGGAGAGCATCCGCTGTGTCCGGCTGGCGCTGTGGGACGAGGCGGAGCGGCGGCTGGTGACGTTCCGCGAGGCGCGCCGCCGGCGGTAGCGCCGCGAGTGGACCGAGCGGGAGTGAGAAGGGCCCGGCGCCGAGCCGGGCCCTTCGTACCTCAGGGAGACGGCACCGCCTAGCGCCCCCAGCCGACGCGCACTCCACCTCCCACGCCCCAGTGCGGCGACAGGTGCCCTCCCCCGTAGACCCCGCGCAGCAGCACGTCCACGCCGCTGGTGAGGGGGATCGTCATCTCCCCGAAGCCCGCGAGGCCGCGGCCCCCACTCAGTCCCTTCGGCCCTTCCACAAGCCCCCAGAGCGTGGAGAACCCCTTCCGTTCGGCGCCGTAGCCGAGGCCGATGCGGACCTCCCCCGCCAGGTTTGGCGTCTCGCTCAGCGGCCCGAACTGGAGGACGGCGTGCTCCCTGTCCGCCCGCCCGAGGCGCAGGGAGAAGGAGAGCGAGGGCGAGATCCCCCCGTCCGAGTGCCGCAGCTCGGCGGGGAGGAGCGCATCGCCAGCGTGCCGGACGCCGAAGCTGGCCCCGACGCCGCCGCCGTCTAGCGCCAGCTCCGCCCCCCAGAAGGTCCCGCTCCCGACCCACGCGGAGTCCGCGCGGACCGTGCCGCCCACGACGGTCACGCGGTTGTCGCCGTTCCCGAGGAAGACGTCGGCGCGCGCCCCCACTGACCGCATCCCCACGACCGATGATCGCTCTGGCGTGTTCAGGCTTCCGTTGCAGTCGAACTGGGCCTTCTGGTAGTCCTCCCACGCACCTGACGAGCCGGCGATGGAGATTCGGAATCGCCCGCCGGGGCCGGACTCGACCTGCACGGGAGCGACCTGCCAGAAGAGGAGAGCGAGGAAACCGGCGACGTGGTAAGCGCGCATGGCGGTACCCTCGTGGAGGACACCGCCGATGCTACTACGGCTGCGTCATGCGGACGTCAAGCGGACGCTAGGCGAACGCCTCCGCCACGATGCGGGCCTGCTCGGCGAGGTGGGCGTTGTAGTACCCCTCCGCCGACGAGGCGCGCTCCGGCCGACCGACGTACCGGATCCCGGGGAGCATGTCGCTCCCATGGGTGGCGATGAACCGCCAGGCGCTCTTGTTCTTCGGCTCCTCCTGCACCCAGACGAGGTCCTTCGCATTCGGGTATGCGGCGATGAGCTGCGCCAGGGCCGCTTCAGGGAGCGGGTAGAGCTGCTCCATCCGCGCCACCGCCACGTGCGGCGCGGCCTTCCGCGCCTCCGACGCGATGAGGTCGTAGTAGACCTTCCCGCTGCACAGCACCACCCGCGTCACCGTCTCGCGGCGCGAGGAGGCCTCGGGGTCGTCGAGCACCTTGCGGAAGGTGCCGGCGGTGAGGTCCGCCAGCGCCGACATCGCCAGCGGGTGGCGCAGGTAGCTCTTCGGGGTGAAGAGGACCAGCGGCCGCACGTCGGCGAGATGCGCCTGGCGCCGGAGGAGGTGGAAGTACTGCGCCGGCGTGGTGCAGTTGGCGAGGCGGACGTTGTTCTCCCCCGCCAGCTGGAGGAACCGCTCGATCCGCGCGCTCGAGTGCTCGGGGCCCTGCCCCTCGAACCCGTGCGGGAGGAGGAGCACGAGGCGCGAGCGCTCCCCCCACTTCGAGAAGCCCGAGGCCAGGAACTGGTCGAGGACGATCTGGGCGCCGTTGGCGAAGTCGCCGAACTGCGCCTCCCACAGCACCATCGCCTCCGGCGCCTGCGCGCTGTAGCCGTACTCGAAGCCCATCGCCGCGAACTCCGACAGCGGGCTGTTGTGCACCTCGAAGGGCGCGAGCGCGCCGGGGAGGTGCTGGATCGGCGCGTGCTTCGCGCCCGTCTTCACGTCGTGCAGGACGATGTGACGCTGGGAGAAGGTGCCGCGCTCCGTGTCCTGCCCCGTGAGGCGCACCGGCACCCCTTCGACGATCAGCGACGCGAACGCCAGCGCTTCGGCGTGCGCCCATTCGATCCCGCCCTTCGGGCCGAGCGCCTCGCGCCGCCGCTCCAGCTGGCGCGCCAGCTTGGGGTGCACGGTGAACCCCCCGGGCCAGGTGAGGAGCTGCCCGTTGAGGAGCTGGAGCGCCTCCGCCGGCAGCGCCGTCACGAGGTCGGGCTGCGAGGCGCGCGCCACCTCGGGGCGGGGCTCGGAGCGCTCCTCGTGGTGCAGGGCGCCCGACTTCACCGTCTGCTGGCACGTCGCCAGGCGGTCCGCCACCCGCTGCACCTCCGCCTGCGCCTCCTCGGCGGTGACGAGCCCCTCCTGCACCAGGCGCGCCGCCCACTGCTCCCGCACCGTCGGGTGGCCGGCGATCTGCTCGTACATCAGCGGCTGGGTGTACGCCGGCTCGTCGGCCTCGTTGTGGCCGTGACGACGGTAGCCCACCAGGTCGATCACGACGTCGCCGTGGAACCGGGCGCGGTAGTCCATCGCCAGCCGCACCGCCGCGAGGCACGCCTCGGGGTCGTCGGCGTTGACGTGGATGATCGGGTGGTCGAAACCCTTGGCGAGGTCCGATGCGTAGGCGGTCGAGCGCCCTTCGCTCGTCTCGGTGGTGAAGCCCACCTGGTTATTGGTGATGATGTGAAGCGTGCCGCCGGTCTTGTAGCCCTCGAGCCGCGCCAGGTTCAGCGTCTCCGGCACGACGCCCTGCCCCGTGAACGCGGCGTCACCGTGGATGAGGATCGGCAGCGCGACCGTGCCGTCGTGATGGGCGTAGCGCCCCTTGCGCAAGGTCTGGATGGCGCGGGTGCGCCCCTCGACCACGGGGTCCACCGCCTCGAGGTGGCTCGGGTTCGGCGACATCATGACCTGCACCGGCTTCCCCGAGCGGGTGGCGAAGGCGCCCTGCGCGCCGAGGTGGTACTTCACGTCGCCGGTGCCGGCGTCGGGGGCGTGGCCGCTCTCGACGCCCTTCCCTCCCTCGAACTCGGCGAGGATCGTCTCGTACGGCAGCCCCACCACGTGCGCGAGCACGTTGAGGCGCCCGCGGTGCGCCATCCCGATGACGGCCTCGCGCGCCCCCGCCTCCGCCGCCATCTCCATCACCAGGTCGAGCATCGGCACCAGGACGTCGGCGCCCTCGATCGAGAACCGCTTCTGGCCGAGGTAGGCGCGCCCGAGGAAGCGTTCCAGGGTCTCGACCTCCGTGAGCCGCTTGAGGAGCGCGAGCTTCTCGTCCGCGGTGAGCGGCAGGCGGTTCGCCCCGCTCTCGACGACGCGCCGCAGCCAGACCCGCTCCTCGTGGTCGTTGATGTGCTCCTTCTCGTACGCGATGGTGCCGCAGTACGTCTCGCGCAGGTGCGGCAGCGCGTCGGCGAAGGTGATGCCCGGCGTGGCGACACGGAGGATGGAGGCCGGGATCCGGCGCATCATCTCCTCGCTGAGACCGAAGACGTCGGGATCGAGCGCGGGGTCGCCCTTGGGGGCCGTGCCGAGGGGGTCGAGCCGCGCCGCGAGGCGCCCGTGGGTCCGGAACGCCTTCACGATGGACATCGCGGAGGCGACGGCGGCCATGTCGGGGGCGGTCGCGAGCCCCGACGGCAGGGCGGCGGACGAGCCCGGCGCCGGGAGCGGCGCCAGCGTCCCGGCGGCGATGCCGAGCGACTCGGCGATGCCTTCGTAGAACCCGTCGCCCCCTTGGAGGAGGCGGTCGAGCGCGCGGAGGAACATCCCCGATTCGGCGCCCTGGATGATGCGGTGGTCGTAGGTGCTCGAGATCGTCATCACGCGGCGGCCGCCGGCGTCGCGGATCGCGCCGGTCGCGACGATCGAGCCCTGCCCCGCCATCAGCCGCGGCACGCTCGCCGTGGTGCCGAGGGTGCCGGGGTTGGTGAGCGTCATCGTGGCACCGCGGAAGTCGTCGGGGAGGAGCTGGTTGAGGCGCGCCTTCTCGACCAGCGACTCGTAGAGGGCGTGGAAGCCGGCGAAATCGAGGTCCTCCGCGTTACGCAGGACGGGCACCATCAGGGTGTGCGTGCCGTCCTTCTTCTCGACGTCCACGGCGAGGCCGAGGTGCACGGCGCCGGGATCGAGGCGGTGGGGCGCGCCGTCCACGAGGGTGAAGGCGTGGGTCATCGCCGGGTGCGCGGCCGCGGCCTTCGCGAGCGCGTAGGCGATGAGGTGCGTGTACGAGACCTTGCGGGGCGCGAGGGCGGCGTTGAACTCCCGCCGGCGGAGGTCGAGGGCGGCGACATCCACGTCGCGGTAGCTGGTCGCCGTCGGGATGGACAGCGACTCGGTCATGTTCTGGATGAGGCGCAGCGCGCCGCCGCGGATCGGCGTGACGGTGGCGTCGGGGCCGACCGTGGACCGGTCACCGCCTACCGCTGACCGCTCACCGACCGCACCACTGGGTTCGCGGTGCGCGGTCACCGGTGTGCGGTCACCGGTCTCCGGCTCCACGCCTTTCCAGCCGTTGTTGAACGCCGCCCGCCACTCCTCGTCCACGGAGGCGGGGTCGCGCCGCCAAGCCTCGTACATCATCTGCACGTAGCCGGCGTTCATCGTCTGGAAGACGTCAGCGCTGCTCACGGTCCCTCGGGATATGGGACTAATTGTCTGCTGATTGTTCCGAGAAAAGTAAGAGGCGCCGGCCGGGGGGCAAGCAGCATGAGATCGCCTCCGCAGAGGACGCCGGACTCCGCACCGCCGTGGCGGCGACTCTTGCCCCGTCGCGCGCTGCGCGGCACCATACTCTCTCAATGCGTACGTCCCTGCTCGCGCCCCTCGGCGCCCTCCTCATCGCGCACGCCGCGCCGGCGCAACAGCCGCCGCTCACACAGCCCCTCGACAGCGGGGCCGTGGTCCGCCTGCGCCTCGGGAACGGGTCGCTCGAGGGCGCGCGGCTTCTCGCCCCGTTCGCCCGCGATTCGGCCGCTTTCACCTACTGCCCGTGGCCCGCCCCGACCTGCGCGAAGGGCAGTGAGCGCCAAGTGGTCCGGCTTAGCCGCGAGGTGCTCGGCATCGAGGTGCACCGCGGCACGGCGTGGAAGGCGGGGGCCGTCCTCGGTGCGCTCTTCGGCGTGCCGATGGGCCTCCAGTTCGCCCAGTGGCGCTACACGGACGACGAGGGCGGAGGTGAGCGGGTGACGCCGCAGCAGAAGATCCGCACCGTTCTCGTGACGTCGGCCGTCTTCGCGCTCTTCGGCGCGATGTTCGGCGAGTTCTTCCAGCTCTGGGGTCCGGCGCCGTGACCTCCGCCACTTGCTGACCGCAAGTCGCCTCACCAGCTTAGCCTCGACCCCCGAACCGCTGTCCACTCATCGCACGAGAGGTCCGTGACCCCTCGGCCGGCCTCGTACGTCCCGCTTCGTGCCACCGCCGGCGCGGCAGCGCTGATCGCCCTGCTCGCGGCCTGCGCCGAGCCGGCCAGCGTGCCCCTCACCCCCGCCAGCGTGGTCGGCCTGGGCTACGCCGGCTCCATTACCGCGCAGGACGTCGGCCGCCTCCAGGCCACGAGCGAGGTCCTGGCCGTCGTCCAGTGCGCCCGCGTGGCCATCGTCCGCACCGCCACGTCCGAAGCCGACCTGCGCGCGCTCCCGAACGTCGTGGACACCGGCCCCGTCCTCCTCGGCCCCGATTCCCTCACCGTCGAAGCGGAGGTGGACTTCACCGGCGACGCGCTCCGTGACGCGGACCTCCTCGGCATCCGCCAGATCGGGCGCATCGAGGCGATCGAGGGCGCCCTGCACCGCATCTGGATCATCGCGCAGGCAGGGGACCTGGCGCGCCTCGATCGCCTGCCCCGCGTCTCCTCGTGCGGCGTCGTCCGCCAGGAACCGCTCCCGACCCACTGAGCAGCGCTCGCGCCGCGGCATCCCCTACGGCGCCATCAGTCCCCTGACGACCACCAGCGCCGCGGCGAGCGCGGAGGTCGCGAGCACGAGCGTGCGGGTGTGCCCGCGGTCGAGCCAGCGCGCGCTCCACCGCGACAGGAGGAAGCCGATCACCACACCGGGGAGAAGCCACGCGGCGAGGCGAACCTCCATCCAGCCGAAGCGCCCCGCCACCCGCAGCCCGCCCATCGAGAAGATCACGCCGACCGTGAAGAAGGCCGCCAGCGTCCCGCGCACCCGCGGCCCTTCCTCGTGCTGGTACACGAGGGCGATCGGCGGGCCGCCGATCGAGGTGAAGGTGCTCATGATCCCCGCGGCGACGCCGGCCACGGTGAGCGTGCGCGGATTGAGGGGGAGCTTCGGCCCCCACTTCGAGAGCGCGACCGCCGCGAGGATGAGAAGGCCAAGCGCCACCTGGAAGCGCTCGGCGGGGATGGCGCGCATCAGCAGGACGGCGATGATGGTGCCGACGAGGCGCCCCGGCAGTGACCAGGCGAGGTCGGCGAGCCGGACCCACTTCCACTCGCGGACGGCGACCAGGATGGTGAGGAGAAGCGCGTCCAGGAGGATGGGGCCGGGCACGAGGCGCGGATCGAGGAGCGCGAGGAGCGGCGCGCCGATGACGCCGAGCCCGAATCCCACCGAGCCCTGAATCGCCGACCCCGTCGCGAGGATCGTCACCGCCGCCAGCCAGCCCCACACGCTCATGCGGAGAGTATACGTCCGGGACTGCGATGCCGCAGCGACGTGCGCTGCGCCGCGCACGGCCGGAGGTTGCCCAGCCGCTCCCGGCATGTAGCTTCGATTCCCATGCAGAGAATCAAAGGTGCAGTCCTCAAGAGCCGTCTCGCCTTCGTCACCGAGCACGCGGGGATGGACGGCCTCCAGCAGGTCCTCGCCCTCCTCCCCGCCGACGACCGGAAGGCCCTCGACGGCCTCCTCACCATGTCCTGGTATCCCTTCGAGCTGGGGAAGAAGCTCGACGACGCGATCGTGAAGGTGGTCGGCAAGGGCGACCCGCAGTTCTTCCGGCGGCTGGGGCGCGCCTCCGCCGACCGCAATCTCACCACCGTGCACAAGAGCTTCATGACCCTCGGCGACCCGCACGGCTTCCTCGGCAAGTCGTCGCAGATCTACACCCTCTACTACGACACCGGCCGCCGCGAGTACGAGCGGACGGGCCAGCGCTCCGGCGTGGTCACCACACGCGACGCCGAGACCTTCAGCGCCCCCGACTGTCTCACCGTCGCCGGATGGTACGAGCGCGCGCTGGAGATCTGCGGCGTGAAGAAGGCGACGGTGACGGAGGTCGAGTGCCGCGCCAAGGGAGGCGCGGTGTGCCGGTACGAGGTGCGGTGGGAGTAGACGCCGCGCGTCGTCCCTGTGACACGACGGCCCCGCCGCTGAGCGGGGCCGTCGTGTACGTGGCGCCTTGGCGTCCGGACCCTGGCTACTGTCTCGCTGGCACGCCCCATGGCAGCCGCTCGGGCATGTCGGCGACCACGTACGCCATGACAGCCATCGCCGCCACGCACTGCGCCATCTCCCGCGGGTCGAGCTTGTCGGGGGTGTCGGCCGGGCTGTGGTGGTACCAGAAATAGCGCGTCCCGTCGTCGTTGAGCCCCATCGAGGGGACGCCAACCTGCGTGATCGGGCCGATGTCCGTCCCGCCACCGCCGCGCGAGACGGTGTCGGCGCCGATGCGGCGCAGCAGCGCGCCGACCTGCCGCACGAGGGCCATCGCCGAGTCGGTGCCCGTGAAGCCGAAGCCGGTGGGACGGAAGACGCCGCCATCGGTCTCGATCGCGAGGACGTGATCCGGCAGCTGGTCACGGTGCGCGTCGCGATACCCCTCGCCGCCGCGGGCGCCGTTCTCCTCGTTCACCCACCCCACCACGCGCAGGGTGCGCCGCGGGCGGAGGCCGAGGCGCTGGAGGAGGCGCACCGCCTCCCACGAGACGACCACGCCCCCCATGTCGTCCATCGCGCCCTGCCCCACGTCCCACGAGTCGGTGTGCCCGCCGATGACGACGACCTCCTCCGGGTGCTCCGACCCGCGGATCTCCCCCATGACATTCCTCGAGGGGGAATCGGGGAGGGTGCGCGCCGCCATGGTGAGGTGCACCACCACGCGTTGTCCGCGGTCCTGCATCCGGTGCAGCATCATCGCGTCCTCCACCGTGAGCGCCGCGGTCGGGATGCGGACCACCGTGGAGTCGTAGTACATCGCGCCGGTGTGCGGCGAGCGCAGGGAGGACGGCGTCACCGAGCGGATCAGCGCCGCCACCGCGCCGACGCGGGCCGCCGCCACGGCCGCGCCGCCCCGGTACTGCACCGTGCGTCCGTACCCCTGCCACACCTCGTCGAAGAGGACGATCTTGCCGCGCGCCTCGGCCGCGCGCCGCGTCAGCTCGTCGAAGGTCGAGACGACGAGCACCGGCGCGGTGATCCCGCCGCGCGGCGTGCCCACGCTCCCGCCGAGGCCGAGCATCGGCAGCGCCGTCCGCCGCGGCTCGACCAGCTCCGCCGACTCCTCGCCCCGGACCCAGTGCGGCACCATCACCGGCTCGGCGTGCGCGTTCTCGAGCCCCTCCTGCTGCATCGTGCGCAGGATGTCGTCGAGGGCGCGCTCGAGCGCCTCGGAGCCGGCGAGGCGGCTCCCGTATGTGTCGGTGATGCGCGCCAGCTTCACCCACGCCGCGCTGTCGGCGAGCGCCGCGTCGATGATCCGGTCGGCCACGGCGCGGTACTGCGCCTGGAGGGGCGTGTCGCCGGCGGCGGCGGGCTGCTGCGCGCGCGCGGGCGCGGCCGCGTCGGCGAGGAGACCGACGGCGACGAAGACGGCGATCGGAGCGGCGGAACGGAGGAGCGTGGGAGTGGAGCGGCGCATCGGCGACCTCTCGTGACGGACGACCGGTTCGGGCCGGCGGAAGGCGCAAGATAGCACGTCGGCCCCACCGCTTGCAGGCGGTCAACCCCCGTACCCGTCCCCGCGGGCGGGGCGAGACTTGCGGCCGGCCTCGCGTGGTGCGAATTAGGATGGCGATGCACCACGAGCACCACCTCACCGTCGAGCGCACCGCGCGCTACTTCACCATCGAGCCCGCCGAGGGCGGCGCGGCGCGCGAGGTGTGGTTCGGCCTCCACGGCTACGCGCAGCTCGCGGAGAAGTTCCTGCGCGTCCTCGAGGGCCTCGACGACGGCACGCGCCTCATCGTCGCCCCCGAGGCGCTCGCCCGGTTCTACCTCCACCCCGAGCCGCCGCCCACCGGCGTTGGGCACATCGGCGCCAGCTGGATGACCCGCGAGGATCGGCTGAGCGAGATCGCCGACAACGTCGCGTACCTCGACGCCCTCGCCCGCCACGTGTTCCGGCAGATCGCGCGCGAGACGGTCACGCTCCGCGTCCTCGGGTTCTCACAGGGGGCGCTCGCGGCGGCGCGCTGGGCTGCGCAGGGCACC
>JBEKGT010000034.1:0-11891 GCA_050012655.1 Gemmatimonadales bacterium
GGGGATGTTCGCCGTCCACGAGTTGCCCGCGTTGTTGTGGCAATAGAGGCACGGCATCCGGTACTGGCCGGCGTGGATGTCGTGGCGGTAGAAGAGGGGCTGCACGGGGCCCCGGAGGCGGCCGGGGAGCGTCGGCCACGGGCCACCGGGCCGCACGCCGCTGAGACTCGAGTAGCCGGAGCCCCGCACCGCCGGGAGCGGGAAGCTCCACCCCGCGCCCGCGGCCGCGCCGCCCGGCGCGGCCTGCGCGCTCGCCGGGACCTGCCCCCCAGCGAGCGAAACGCCGGCGAAGGCAGCGCCCAGGACGAGCAGGCACGCCCCGCCGGCGATGACGATCGTTGAGCGCCTCATCCAGCCCCTTCGAGAGTCGTTGGAGCGCCGATCAGCTGGTGTGCGGTGACGGGACATTCTACCAAGCGGTCCCGCGAATCACAAGCGAGCCGCGCCCCCCGCGGCGGGCCTCCCGCGACGCGGGCGCCACCATATGAAAAGCGCGCCGCCGGCGACGAGGGCGAGGCTCAGCACCTGCCCCATCGAGAGCGGGCCGAGCACGGTGCCGAGCGGATTCGACGGTCCCGCGAACTGCGCGTCCGGCTGCCGCGTGAATTCCACGAGGAAGCGCGCCGTCGCATAGCCGAATAGGAAGACGCCGGCGAGCGCGCCGGGCCGCGCCAGCCCCTCCGCGGACTCCGGCGCCCCGCCCGGACGCGGACGCACCCGCCACCGGTACAGCGTCCACAGCACCGCCGCCAGCAGCAGCCCCTCGAGCAGCGCCTCGTAGAGCTGCGACGGATGGCGGAGCGGCACCTGCGCCGCGACGCGTTCCCAGGCGCCGCTCGCGCGGAGGTCCCGGTAGACGTCGTGCCACCGGAACGCTCCCGCCGCCGCCAGCGCCGGCGAGGCCGCCGCCGCCGCGGGATCGGTGGGGAAGCGCATCGCCCAGGGCAGTCCCGCGGTCGCCACCCGGCCGTACAGCTCGCCGTTCACGAAGTTCGCGCAGCGGACGAGGAAGATCCCGATCGGCGCCGCGAGCGCGAGCGCATCGGCGAGGCGCCGCCACGCGACAGCGTGCCGCCGAGCGAACAGCGCCGACGCGATGACGACGCCGAGGAGCCCGCCGTGGAAGGAGAGCCCGCCCGTCCAGAGCTTCGCCAGCTCCAGCGGGTGGACGAGCATGGAGTGGTCGTAGAAGACCGCGTAGCCGAGGCGTCCGCCGGCGATCACCCCCACGACGAGCCACCCGATGAGGTCGCTCACCGCCGCCGTGGTGAGCGGCAGGAAGCGGTCGCGGCTCAGGCGGTCGAGGAGCCAGCCGGCGACGAGGAACCCGGCGAGGTATCCGAGGCCGTACCACCGGACGGCGAAGGAGCCGAGGTGGATGGCGACGGGGTCCCACCCGGGGTAGACGATCTCGGCGAGGAGGAGTGGCGGCATCACTGAGGGGCGCCCGTGGCTGGAGGTCGGCAGCGCGCCCCGCGGATCACGCGGAACGTGCCGGGAAAGCTATGAGGGCCCGGGGCGGCGACGCTACGGGCGCGGGACCGCGCCGCTGTGGCGGTCGAGGGCCTGCCGCGCGAGGGCGCCGAGGTGGCCGCCGCGCGCCGCGAGCGTCTGGAGCTCCGAGGCCGCGTCGTGACCGGGGAGGCGCGCGAGCGCGTCGAGCGCGGCCTCCTCCACGGGCGAGACGCGGAACCCGAGGAGCCGGCGGCGCGAGAGGGCGCGCCGCAGCGGGCCGATCGCTTCCGCGGCGCCGACCTGGCCCAGCGCTTCGGCGGCGCGGCGCTGCTCGGTCGCGGTGCTCGCCTCGAGTACCACCGCCAGGTCCGGGATCGCCTCCCGGCGGCGCGACGCGCCAAGGGCATCGAGGGCGGCGAGGCGCACCGCGGCGTCGCGGTCCGACAGCCCGAGCCGTCCGAGCCGCTCCGCCAGCGCCCCGCCCCGCTGCACGGCCGCGGCGAGCGCCGCGCGCCGCACTTCGGCGTGCGGGTGACGGAGTGCGGCGCCGAGCCAGCGCTCCACGGCCTCCGGCGCGCGCTGGCTCTCCACCAGGGCTCCGATGAGGAGTCCGGCCACGCCTGCGCTCGGGTCCCGCACCAGCCCGAGGGCGTCCTGCTCGCCGAGCGCGCCGGTGCGGTCCGCCAGGAGCAGGAGCTCGGCACGGCGCTCGCGGCGGGCCAGAGCGATGAGCGCGGCGCCCGCGTCCGGCATCACGCTCGCCAGCGCTTCCTCTGCGGCGGCCTGGGCGCCGGCCCCCGGCTGGCCCCATAGCCGGCCCAGCGCCTCGACGACCGCGGCGTTCGCGCCGCATGCGCGCAGGGCGGTGACCGCTTCCTGCCGGAATGCGGGCCGCTCGTCGCGGCTCGACGCCGCCAGCGCCCGCACCACCTCCGCCACCCGCGCCACGTCGCCGGCGAGGAGCGCCGCTGCGAGCGACGCGGATACGGCCTGCACGGCGTCGCGGAACGCGCCGAGGTCCCCTGCCGCCGCCAGCGCGGCGCGGGCGTCACCGACCGTCGTGTCCGACGTCGTGGCCCGGAACATCCGGACGTCCCCCGTGGCCTGACGCTCCACGACCGTCGCGCCCGACGAGCGCAGGCTCCGGCGCCCGAGCCCCGCCGACACCGCCGCCGCGAATGCACCCGCCGAGGGGAACCGCTCCGCCGGATCCTGCGCCAGCGCCCGCGCGATCGCGCCCGCCGCCGCCGGGGGAACCTCGGGCCGCCACTGCCTCAGGTCGGGACGCGGCGCCGCCACGTGCAGCGCGTAGAGCGCCTGCGCCGTGGTCGCGTCGAACGGCGGCCGCCCGGCCAGCATCTCGAACAGCACCACCGCCAGCGCGTACTGGTCTGTGCGGCCGTCCAGTTCGCGCTCCCCCGCCGCCTGCTCGGGCGCGACGTAGTGCGGCGTGCCGAGGACGTGCCCCGTGGTGGTGATCCGCCCTCCCGGTCGCGGGGCGCGCGCGATGCCGAAGTCGGTCAGCAGCGCGCGGCCCGACTGGAATTCGAGGAGGATGTTGTCCGGCTTCACGTCGCGGTGCACCACACCCGCCGCGTGCGCCGCGTCGAGCGCCGCGGCCACGTCCTGCGCGATCCCAACCGCCACGGACAGCGGGAGCGCCCCTTCCCGCTTGAGGCGCGCCGCCAGCGACTCGCCGCTGACCAGCGGCATCACGTAGCACGCCAGCGCCGCGCTCGCGGGAACGAAGTAGATCGGGACGATGTTGGGATGGACCAGCCGCGCCACCGTCATCGCCTCGTGGCGGAACCGTTCGGTGGCGTCGGGGGACGCGGTGAGTTCCGGCGCGATCACCTTCGCGGCCAGCCAGCGGTCGAGGGTCAGGTCCCGGACCCGGAAGACCCGGGCGAAGCCCCCGCGGCCCGCTTCGTCCACGACCTCGTACCCGGCGCCCAGCGCCTCCGCGAGGGCGCGCGCCACCCGGCGCGGGTCGCGCGGGTCGTCGCTCGGCGGGAGCATCGCGCCGCAGTTCGCACAGCGCAAAGCCTCCGCCGCCGCGGCGACGCCGCAGGCGTTGCAGAACCCCGACTGGCTCATATGTGGACCCGAGCGAAGCTACTGCGTGAGCTCCAGCTTCGTCAGTGCCGCCTCGGGGAGCCGGAGGGGGAAGTGCGTGCCGAGAACGAAGCGCTCCCGGCCGACGGTGCGGAAGAGGTGCGCGAGGTGGTCCTCGGGGGGCCCCCAGATCCAGGAGATGTCCCAGCGGATGCGCGCCGCCTCCTCGGGGGTGGACCCGAAGTGCACCTCCTCCACGAAGGCACGATCGGCGGCGGTCACGAGGAGCCGGACGCGGGGATGGCTGCGCACGGCGGCGCGGGCCGCGGCGCCGATCAGGTCGGGGGCCACGTCGAGGGCGTGGCGCTGGCGCGCATCCTCGAAGCGCACCGTGAGCACGACCTCGAGCCCCGCCTCGGCGCAGGCCCCGCAGAGCGCACGCATCGCCGGCCCCGCCGGATCGAAGCCGTAGTGCGCCGGGTAGGTGCGCACGCCGGGCGCGCGGCCATCCACGGCGCGCGCCACCTCACGCTCCCATCCGGGGTAGGCGGGGTTCACCGCCGGCACGGGGAGGAGGCGGCCGCGGTGAGGCCCCAGCGCCTCGAACAGCTCGTCGTTCCCCGCCGCGGCGTCGCGATAGAAGGCGCTCGGCAGATGCCCGACCCACGCCGAGCCGATGCCGCAGCGGTCCATTTCCGCCAGCAGCCGCCCGGGCGTCGGCTCCGGGAGCCGGCGGAATGGATACGGCCCGATCAGCGCGTTGTGGTCGGTCACTTGCGCCCTATCACTCATCACTCATCACTCTCGCTCCGAACAGCTCGGCGGCGTTCCGCCATCGCACTCGCTCCACATCCTCCTCGCTGCATCCCATCACCGCAAGATGCCGCAGCTTGGCCAGCCCCGCGTCCATCGTGAGATCGGTGCCCCAGAGCAGCCGGCGGACGCCGACGCACTCCACGCACAGTCCCAGCATCCCGCGGTCCACGCCGCTCCCCGAGAGGTCCACCCAGACGTTCGGCACGTCCACCAGCGCGCGGAGGGAATGCGCCCAATCGCCTCCCCCGCCGATGTGCGCGAGGATGAACTTGGCGCGCGGGTGCCGCGCCGCCAGGGCCGCCAGGTCGAGCGCGTCGGAGATCTCCTGCCCGGGCACCTCCCGGCGGCGGTGCTGCCAGGCGTGTTGGAGGATCGGCACACCGCGCCCGGCGGCCAGCTGCGCGATCGGGTCGAGGAGCGCATCGCTCGCGCGGCGGCTCGCCCCGAGCTTGATGCCCACCATCCCCTCCGCCAGCCCGCGCTCGATCTCCCCCACCGCGTGATGTGTGAAGTTGGGATTCACCGCCACGTAGCCGCGGATGCGGTCGGGGTGCCCCTGCTGGAGCGCGCGCATGGCGGAGTTCCCGTACGTGAGGTCCTCCGGCGACGGGAAGTACGTGGGCGACGTGTGGCCCCAGCTCCCGAGGATGGAGGCGACGTGCAGCGAGATGCCGATGCGCTCCCCCACCGCGAGGCGCCGCGTGTTCGCCTCGGCCCACTGCGAGCGGCCGCAGCGATCGTGGTCGAAGTGCGCGTGAACGTCGATGAGCGGGCCGGTCACGGGACCGCCTCGGAGCCCGGCGGGATTACCGCCAGCGCCGCCGCGACCGCGGCCAGCGTACGCGCGACGTCGGCCTCGCCATGAGCAAGGCTCGGGAAGTCGTAGGCGCCCCGCTTGAGGAGCACGCCCTTTCCGAGGATGGCCAGAAGGAACCGCCGCTCCGCCTCGGCGGTCGGGAAGCGAAGGAAGAACATCTCGGGGAGGCCCACCACTTCGAAGGCCCCCCCAGCCGCGAGGCGGTCAAGGCCGTCGAGGAGGAGGCGCCCGACGGTGGCGATGTGCCCCGCCACGTCCGTGACGTCCCAGACGTCGAGCACCGCTGCCGCCGCCGCAAGGGAGACCGACTCCGTGGCGAGCGTGGAGGAGATCCACGTTTCCTTCACCCTCACCATCAGGTCGGCGCGGCCCACCACCGCGGCGAGCGGGAAGCCGTTGGCGAGCGCCTTGCCGAGCACGGCGAGGTCGGGCCGCACCTCCCAGCGCTCCGCCGCACCGCCCCGCGCGAGGCGGAATCCCGTCTTGATCTCGTCGAACACGAGGAGTGCGCCGGACGCGGCGGCGAGGTCGGCGAGGCCACGCAGCCACCGCGGGCTCGGCGCGCGCTCGATCACGGGCTCGACGAGGATGGCGGAGGGTGGCGCCCCGTCGCCGACCGCCGCCGTGACGGCCGGGAGGTCGTCGAAGGGCACGGAGCTCCAGGTGGCCGCGACCGCAGCGGGGACGCCCGGGCCGGTGAACGCGCCGTCGAGCCAGCCGTGGTAGCCGCAGTGCACCACGCGCTCGCGTCCGGTCGCGACGCGCGCCAGGCGCACCGCCGCCTGGACGGCTTCCGCGCCCGTCTTGAGGAAGCGCGCCTGCTCCGCCCCGGGGTATGCGGCGCACAGTCGTTCCGCCACCTCCACCTCGAGCGTCGGGGAGAGCGGGCCGACCCCCCCGTCCCGCGCGGCGCGGGCCGCGGCCTCCGCCACCGCCGGGTGGCCGTACCCGAGGGCCACCGCGCCGAGCGCCATGGTCCAGTCGAGGAGCACCCGGCCATCCGCGGTCTCGATGCGGGCGCCTTCGCTCCGCACCAGGTGCGTCGGGCCCCCCGGCCCGCCGAAGAGGGCATCCGGCCCCTTCGAGCGCGTGGCCGTGAAGCCCGCCACGGCATCGGCCGCCCGCCGGGCCCAGTCGCTCACCGCGCCGCGCACCGCGGAGATTCGCTCACGGCATCACCGCCACGAGGGGAAGCGCGCTCGGGATGACCCGGTCACCGCCGAGGAAGAGTCGCGTGCCGCGCGCCCCCGACCAGACGAGCTGGCCGACGCGGCGCTCGTGCCCTTCCCGGGCGCGGTTCACGTACAGGTCGAAGCCGAAGCTCGCCGCCTCGACGGCAAGCTCGATGGCGAGCGTGATGCAGTAGCCGCGTTCCGTCGGCGCCCACGAGCCTTCGGTGATCATGGAGGCCTCGGCGTCGGTGCCGCGCGCCGCGGCGAGGCGCAGCCCGCCCGGCTTCTCGGTGTCGGGCACGACGAGCCAACCGTAGAAGCCCGCGGCGTCCACGTAGATCTGCAACCCGTCGCTGTGGATGTCGGGGTTCTCGTTCTCGAGCTCGGGGTCCGCCGCGTCCCCGGGGCGGAAACACGGCGTCGGCGCCACGACCTCCACGCCGAGGTACAGGGTGCTGCCGCCGGAGCAGAGGCGGGCGTGCGCCGAGAAGGCGTCCGGCCCCCCCCATGGCTCCTCGGCGCGCCGGAACTGGTCCGCGTGATCGAGCGCGAGCGGTGCCGCGTCGGCGAATCCGGCGAGGGTACCGTCCAGGGCCGGCGGCGCGGCGACGCGCGGGATCGCCAGCACCGGCTCAGGCGGGGTCTCCGGCGGCGACGGCGGCTCCTCGGGAAGATCGCGCAGGCCGCCGAGCGGGACCGGGTCGCCACGGCCGAGGTCGACGACCCACCCCTCGTCCGTCGGCTGATGCGTGTGGAGCGAGCCGTCCGCGAGGCGCACCAGGTAGGTGCTCTCCACGCATTCGAGGTCCTGCACGCCGGCGCCGAGGTCGAGGCACGCGGCGAGCGTGACCTGCTCCCCCTCCGAGATGGCGATCGGGAACTCGAGTTCCTCCGGCTGGAGTCCCGGAGGCCCCGGGGCGCGGTGCATCTCGACGCGGAAGGGCTGGCGCGCCGAGAGGAGGACTCGCAGCTCCCCGTCGGGACGCGTAAACGTCACGCCCCACTCGTCGGCGGAGGCGGTGCCGAGCCCATGCCATGGCAGCAGGAGCGTCCGGTCGCCGCTGGTGCTCATCATCTGCACGACGTCGAGCACGTACCCCGGCGCCATGACCAGCGTGCGCTGCAACGCGGCGCCGTGGAAAGCGGTGTTGTCGGGGAGCTGGGCGCACACCCACCCGAAATCGTCCCGCTCGTCGAATGCGACGCAGAGGCCGTCGGCCGGGAGCTGGGACGTGCCGTCGAGCGCAGGAGCGTTGTGCGCGTACGTCGTGCGGTACCACGCCAGGCTCTGCGAGACGTACGATCCCGTGCCGAAGTCCACTAGCCACGGGATGCCGCCCGCGTGCACCGTGACGTTGAGACGATCCGGGTGCCCATGTGCGCCGCCGCAGTCGCCGTAGTCGAGGCCGACGTACGTCCGCCCGCCGTCACGGCGGAAGATCGCGAGCCCCGTCGCCTCGAGATGCGCCGTGCCGGGGCGCCAGGCCTCCGCGTCTGCCTCCGGGAGTTCCGCCGCCGCCCATGCGAGCGCCTTCCAACCGAGGCCGTCGCGGCGCACCCCCGCCGCCGGCTCGCTCCGCTCCACCTCCGTGATGCTGCGCACACCGTCGTCCGCCGGTGACACCCCCGGATCGTAGACGAAGCGGAGGAGCGAAGCGGTGCGCTCGTCGCCCAGGCGCGCCCACGCCAGCTCCCACAGCTCGGCCATCCTCCGCTGGCGGAGCGACACCCCGAACTTCGCGTCGCGGCGCGCCGGGAAGGTGAAGTCGGGGAGCGCGGTGAGCACCGGGGCGTCGAAGGCCGCGCGGAACTTGAGGCCGAGGTCGCCCGGATCGGTCCACAGGTCCGTATCGCCCGCGGCGCGCAGCATCTCCGCGCCCCAGGCGAGGCCGCGGAGGGCGAACCAGTGGTAGTTCTCTCCCTCGAACCAGAGGCCGTCGGCGCGCAGGCCCGCGTCGAGGGTGGCGAGGATGCCCCGTGGGCCGTGCGCCGCGTCGGCCGCCCGCGCGGCGTCGCCCAGGACGCGGCCGAGCGCGAAGCGCGCCGCCCCGTGCCAGACCTGCCGGTTGGCGGTCTCGGGGAAGTCCTCGATCAACGCCACGCTGGGCCGGAAGACCCGCTCGGCGAGGCGCGCGCGGAGGGCGTCCGGCAACATCCCCGCATCGTCGAGGAGCGACGACGCGGCGGCGAGCTGGAGGACCCACACCGACTCGAGGTAGGTCGAGAAGAAGGGCCGGCTTGGACCGAGGACGTTGTCGAGGTTCGGATAGCGGAGATACGCCTCGGCCAGCGCGGCGAGCGCCTCCGTGGCACGGGCAGCACACCGGGCCTCGCCGCCAAGGACCGCGAGGTGGGCTGCGATCAGGATCCGCTCGGCGAGCCAGAGCTGGTACCAGTACACCCACCAGCGGTGCGCCTGCTCGGTGGACCACACGCGGCCGCACCGCGAGCAGCGGTGCTTGTCGGGGGAGAAGGGATCGAACGCAAGCTCGGCTCCGTCGTCGCGGCAGAGGCTCCCCCAGCGCGAGAGGAGCGCCTTCTCCGCGGGAACGTAGAGCGGCCGATCGAGGAAGGGGGCGAGGTCCCGCGCCAAGTGGTCGCGCACGGCGGTCAGCGCAGGAGAGGCCGCGAGGGCGCCCCGCCGCTCTTCGAGTCCGCCCGACGTCAGCAGCAGGCTCACGATGTCACCGCTCCTGGCTTCGCCACGCCTCCACTCCCGTCACGTCGAAGGTGTACCGCAGGATCGTGCCGCCGGCCTCGCGGAGGTGCTCGGCGAGCGCATGCTCTTCGCCCGTCGGCGCGAGGAACAGTAGGCAGCCGCCGGCTCCCGAGCCGCACGCCTTCCACCCTCTCGCCCCGGCGCGGCCGGCGGCCTCCATGAGTGTGCGCATCTTCGGCGTCTCCAGCTCGGGCCCCAGTGCCTTCATGTGCCGCCAATCCTCAGCCAGGACTTCGCCCACCGCGCCGACGTCGCCGCGGAGGAGCGCGTCCCGCATCGCGAGCGCGCACCCGCGCAGGCTGTCGAGCGCCGCCGTCACCGCTGCGTCGCCCGCTTCGTAGCGCGCCATCACGCGGGCGATGGTGCGGCCCGAGAAGCGCGACGCTCCCACGTAGCAAAGGACGAGGTGGTGCTCCAGGTCCCGCAAGCAGGCCACCGGCACGTCGAGCCGCGTCGCCCGCACTGCCGGGTCCTCGAACTCGAGGAACTCGAAGCCGCCCAGCGCCGCGACGTACTGGTCCTGCCGCCCGCCGGGGACCTTGGCGTCCTCCGTTTCGAGGCGGTGGGCCTGCTGCGCCACCTCCGCCGGGAGGGGCGAGGCGCCCCGCGCGGCCGCGAGCGCCGCCACCACCGCCACTCCCATCGCGCCGGACCCGCCGAGCCCCGAGCCGGAGGGGTAGTCGGCGTGGGTGACGATCTCGAAGTCACCCCGCGGGCCGTAGCGCTTCGCCGCCGCGGCGAGGAGCGCCAGGTCCCCCTCCACCGGCAGCTCGCTCGCCCGGCGCGCCGAGACGTGCGCCCCATAGTCGAGCGCGTGGAGCCGCACGCCGCCGCGCCGCCGCCGGACCAGCGCGTGGGCGTAGAGGCTGATCGCGACGCTCGTGACGGCCCCACCGGCGCGCGCCGAGTAGGGCGGCACGTCGGTGAATCCGCCGGCTAGATCGAGGCGGGTCGGCGCCCGGGCCCGGACGATCACTGCGGCGCGGTCTCCAGCCGCCAGTCGTGGACCGTCACCAGCTCCCCCCGCAAGTCCATCCGTACGCGGTGCAGCCGGCGACTGAGGCCGTGCAAGCCGCGCGCATGGTAGAGCCATGTCACCGGAAGATCGCCGGCGACGAGACGCTGGACCGCAGCGAGGTCCCCCGCGTCGAGCGCGCGGTCCACTGCGGGATTCGCGTACTGCGCGTACTGCTGCGGCTCGCCGCGGCGCCGTGAATCGAACAGCGAGCGGAGATACCCCAGCCCGAGGTCCCCCGGGATGCCGGTCACGAGAGCATCATACTCACGCCGCGGGCTTTGCGCGGCGGCGAGGAAGGCGCCGAGCTCGAGCTGGCGGATCCGCACGCGCACCCCGACCACCGCGAGGTCCGCCTGGATCAGTTGCTCGAGGACGTTGTCGGACGAGCCCACGGTGAGGAGGGTGAAGGCCAACTCGCGGCGAAGGCGGCGCCTCCTGCCATCCGGCCCCTCGACCCACCCGAGGGAATCGAGGAGGGCGCGGGCCGCCGCGCGGTCGAACGGGACCGCCGGCACCGCCACGGCGCCCGGGTGCGCGGGGGGCACGGGCCCGTCCGCGACGGTGCCGAAGCCGTACAGGTACGCGGCCACCATCTGCCGACGGTCGAGGGCCAGCGTCAGCGCGCGCCGCAGCCGCGCCTCCGCGAACGGCGGCCGCGCGGTGTTCCAGAAGAGACCGTACGAGAGGAGGATCGGCGAGTCGAGCACGGCGAGCCCCGGGACCCGGCGCACCAGGGCCGCGTGCATCGCCTGGATGCCCGCGACGTGCAGCTCCCCGCTCGTGAGCCCCGCCAGCTTGGTGCTCGGCTCCTCCACCACGGCGATCACCAGACGCCGGATCCCCGGCGGGCCGCCGAGCGCCGCGGGAAAGCCGGTATCCGCGTCGAACACCCAGCGCCGCCCCGGTTCGTGCGACACGAAGCGGAAGGGGCCGTTCCCCACCGGATGCTCGTTGAACGCCGCCACCCGCAGCGACTCCGGCGCCATGGTGCCGAGGAGGTGCTCCGGAAGGATCGCGAGCTCCACGAGCACGTTCGGGATCCCGGTCTGCGCGCGGCAGAAGGTGAGCCGCAGCGTCCTCGCGTCCACCGCCTCCACACCGCCGAGGCAGGCCAGGTCCGAGGCGCGGGGGTAGCCGGTCCGCGGATCCTCAGCCAGGCGCAGCGTGAACGCCGCGTCCCGCGCGGTCGTGGGCACGCCGTCGTGCCAGCGCACGTCGCCGCGCACCGTGAAGGTGAGCGTGCGCCCATCGGCCGACCACGCCCACCGCTCCGCGAGGTACGGCTCCGGCCGCAGCAGGGAGTCATAGCGCACCAGCGTCATGAAGAGGACGTACCGCTGCACCTGGCTCGCGAGCGGGTGGATCGTGAGGAGCGGGTTGATGGACTGCAGGTCGGCGCCCGAGGCGTAGAAGACGGTGCCCGGCGGCGCCGCGGGAGCGCAGCCAAGGAGCACGGTGAGAGCGGCGATGCACGGTCCCCGCATGGCGCGGAAAGGTGCGCCGCCAGCCGCGCGCTCCGCCAGGGCCTCGCAGGACCCCGTGAGTTGCTTCCCGTCCGCCGGGCCCTCAGCATTACGCATCATGCTCCGCTACGCCCTGCGGCGCCTCCTCGCCGCCGTGCCGATCATGGTGCTCGTCCTGACGGTCACCTTCGCGGGACTGCACCTCGCCCCCGGTGACCCGGTGCGGCTCTACCTCGGCCCGAGCGCCGACGCGGCGGCCGCCGCATCGCTCCGCCACGCCTGGGGGCTCGACCGGCCCGTCGCCGCGCAGTACCTGGGGTGGCTCGCCGGCTTCGCGCGCGGCGATTGGGGCGTCAGCCTCGCCCAGCGGCGGCCG